>CAZLPE010000060.1:0-4278 GCA_964561325.1 uncultured Flavipsychrobacter sp. | reverse complement strand
AGTTCATTATCAACCCAAAACATATATTTTACATTTCCATAAATAGCCTTAGATGTAGAATTTGCTAACGCCTAAAAACATAATAACAAGTACTTATACTGCAAAATAAATATTCAATTTTCGGCGTTGGACTTTGAACCGCAATCTATAATTTTGTTAGCATCTAAACATTTAAAGTTATTATAATGATCAGGAAATCTATACTCAAATGTTTGCTGATGGCAGCCTGTTTTACCGGCTCCCAAAGCTTCGCCCGTCAAAATACCCCGGTTGAAACGTTCATTCAACAAGTAAAAGAAACAAACACTTTTGTAAAGGTGGACTATCTGTGGCAGACAGATAATAACTTCGACAAAAAGGCGCTACTTACCAAAGTAGAACAGGCGTTGCCGCTTACAATAGACTATAGCCTGGTGGCCAATTTCCTGAAACAGAAAAATACAGCGATCAGTCTGGAGTTTCCTGCATTGAACGGCGGAACCTATACGGTAGAGATGGCGCAGTATAACTACCTGACCAACGACTTTCAGGTGCACGAAATGGGTGCAAACAACAAAGACATAAAAGCCGATTATATGCCGGGACTGTACTACAGCGGGGTGGTAAAAGGCATTCCCGGTTCGGTAGCTGCCTTTTCGTTTTTCAACAACGAAGTATATGGCATCTTTTCTATACCCGGCGAAGGCAACTATACGCTTGTACCCAACACTATGGTAGGCAGGTATTTTGACTACAACACCCACTATGTGCTGTATAACGACAAAGACCTGAAAATGAAAGATATGGCGCCAAAATGCGCCGCCGACCAATTGCCGGATCTATCGCAGCAGGCAGGTAAAACAACCACCACTCCAAATAACAATGTGTATAACAACTGTAGCGAAGTGCGGGTATATGAAGTGGGCGACTGGGACATGTATACTACAAAAGGCAGCAGCACTACCAACGTGACCAACTTCCTTACAGCGATGTTCAACAATCAGGCTACGCTGTACCGCAACGAGGGAGTGCCGATAGTGCTGAAATATATACAGGTAAATACAGCCCGCGATAACTACCAAAATATTACCGTAGCCAACTCAGGTCGTTTTCTGGATACTTTTGGCCGTGTAACGCAAAATGTGATGCATGGCTGCGACGTAGCCATACTGGTATCTACGGCGCTGAATGGCGGCTATGGCGCAATGGGCGGCGTGGCATGGCTGAGGTGTATGTGCGCAAGCTACAACTCGACCAACCGCTATGGCCCATATGGATTTATGAACATAGACGACAACACCACCGTACCAAGCTTCCCTACCTACTCGTGGGATGTGGAAGGCATGACCCACGAAATGGGGCATATGGTGGGATCGCCGCACACACATAAATGCTGCTGGAATCCACCGGCCCGCAATACGGCTATAGATGGCTGCTATACCATAGAAGGCACCTGCGCCGACCCCGGCGATCCTACTCCTACCGTAGGCGGCACCATTATGAGTTACTGCCACCTGACCAGCTCAGGTATTAATTTCACCAACGGTTTTGGCCCTCAGCCCGGCGACACCATACGCAGGTTTATCAGTACTACTTTCGGCAGCTCATCGTCATGCGGCGCGCGCTACAACCCCAATATAGCCAACTCGAAAGTGAACCGCACCATTACGGCAAACAGAGAATGTACCGATCTGGTAAGCGGCGTAAGCACTACCTACTACTGGAAAGACAATAACACTGCCGACCATGCCGACGACACGCTGGTGCTGATGGTGATAAAAAATGGCAACAACATCGGCAACCTTAACACCACAGGCTTTTCTGTAACGGCCAGCACTATTGCCAATTATGGCGGTGGGCTGAGCGACACAGTAACCTTCCCTACGGGCACTGTGGGCGTTAGCGGAAACGGCTACACTATGCGCCGCTACTGGAAAATAAATGCCACAACAGATCCTACCAGCGCGGTAGAAGTAATATTCCCCTTCCTGCAGGCCGACACATCGGATGTAAACGGCAGCGTGCCCGGACCGGCCCCATTGGGATCGTACAGAATGTATAAAGTTAACAGCCCCATAGACCCCAATCCGGCCAATAACTTCCCGGGAGCTGTTGCAGGCAACTTCTCGATATATACCTATGGCACTGCGCCATCTACAAGCGTATGGTCGCTCACCACGTCGGGCACAACCTACCTGGCGCATATGAAGATGACCAACCTGTCTGGCGGCGGCACAGGCTTTTACAACTCTGGAACCCTGGGCGCTGATAAAAACATTTTCTCAGCAAATACCAGCGTGCACATCTTCCCCAACCCTACCGACAACCAGTGGCATGTATCGGTAGCAGAAAACACAACCGAAACGCTGACCTTCCAGCTATATACTGTAGAAGGCAAGCTACTGCAAACCAAAGTACTGGAAAATGGCGCCATCAACACAATAGACGCCGCAGGCATAGCATCTGGCATCTACTTCTACCGCGTAATAGGCGGCGAAAAGGTGGTAACGGGTAGCTTGCAGAAGAATTAACAACGACGTTATACTAATAAAAACAGAGGATGCTTGCTAAAGGCATCCTCTGTTTTATTTAATAACGCTGCTAACCAATAGAATTACAAATTTAGCGCTAACGCATAATTTCTACTTTACCCTTCGCACACACGCCCTCACTACTAATACACTCAACAGAATAAACTCCATTCGAGAGTCGACTGATATCTATACTGTTGTTCCCAGGGTTCAACATACCTCGTCCGACCTTTGCTCCCATAATGTTGAAAATGGCATATTCAACATTATCCTTAATATTGTCGATATGCAAAACATTGATCGCCGGATTTGGGTAAAACCTCGGAACAGAAGTCTGGATGGGCTCAAGAGCCGTAGTACCTGCCAACCAGCTTTCGCTACTTATATATAATGCTGCTGGTAGTGTTCCTTTAGTTTCGCAAGACAGGAAAAAACGTTTTGGTGTAATAAACGCTACACCTTCTGTTTGCCATTGCAAACCGTTGCTAATATCTATTCTCCGTTTGTTGCCCGAAAAAAAACTGTCGCCTGAATAGTCGTTCAAAAACATAAGAAAGGCATTGTTTACTCCATAATACCCAAAATAGCCAACCAACACAATTTCGCGCGAAGCCGCATCGTAAGAAGCGCCGGTTATGAGCCCATTTACATTGTAGCTGGTGTAGGGCGATACAACATAGGTTCCGGGCGCCTTTGGCACCTTATAGACTTTTGTCTGGAGATCAGCCCAGTTTTTGGTAAAAATATACAGCGTGTCCGCCACCGAAATCATGGTTTCGCAATCGAAATTATGGATAGTAGTAGATACGAAGCTGGTCTGATCGGAGTACGAAAAATTAATAGCCTGGGCATTAAGGTGTACTGCTGTATCGCTGGTAATATCCGATTTGGCTATCTTCAATACCTTAAGGTCTCTGCGGGTAGAGTTATTATTGCCAAAGTCGCCCACATAGAGGTATGCGCTATCGGCGGTAATATCTTCCCAATCTACATTGGGATAGTTGTCTATATACACCGTTTGTAGCACATGCCCGTCGGTAGTATCTATACTATATATTTTGGCAGGGCCACCGCTATCGTTGTGCGTCCATAATTTGCCATTAGCCCAAACCAAGCCAGAAGATTCGCTTATGTTGGACGGCAACAAACTCCTTAAGACCGGGTCGTAATGAGTAGCGGGGTATACGCAAGACCCATCATTTATAGTAGCTCCCGGATCGTAGTTGGTAGCTCGAGGGTCGGTGCATCCGGCTTGCGCCCAAATAACTTGCGGTGCACTCACTACAACCGCGAGGCAAATAGCTTTCCAAAATCTGATTAACTCCATAACCACCAATTTAGACAAACAAGATACAAAAATTTATTAACCCGCTATTAATAAAACCCCTATCATTCTATCCACAATGGCGACCGCGCCTTACCAAACAGAACAACGGTACAGGTGCGTAGAATAATGAAAAACTGTTTTATTTGGCTTGGTATAGGATGATTAGTATGGTGTCGGTTACTTTCCGATACAAAAAGTAACTTTCATTGATTATCAATTAGTTATGAAAAATAGGTACAAATAAGGTACAGTTTTGAACAAATATTTGCTTTTAGGGCAAAAAATAGGCTTTGCTATGGGTAATTTAAAAAGGCGGGCTATTCAAATTTCACTACAATCATTTAGCTGTATTTGCATATATATTGCATTATTTTGCACCATTTACTGCAACCTTTAGCCGGATGGGTCAACTTGCCTTTTTGATTTTACCGACTGCTCTCA
>CAZLPE010000059.1:15493-22698 GCA_964561325.1 uncultured Flavipsychrobacter sp. | reverse complement strand
AGCTATACCTTACCCACTGGTTGCATTACTTCAAGGACTGTTACGGTTCATCCGTTTTCACCCATTGTAGGCGCTAACTACATCTGCACCTCTGCGCCAGATACGATGCATAACGCAACTTCTGGTGGAATATGGACTTCAGGTAATGCGTTGATAGCGCGAGTAGATTCGTTTTCGGGTATCGTAACCGGTAGGTCTGCAGGTTTTACCACCGTGTCCTACACTATATTAAGCACAGGTTGCCGTGCCATCAAAACACTCGGCGTAGATGTTTGTAGAACAGCAAATAGCAACCTATCTATTAGTAGCGCAACAGTTCTTGGCCTCATTCCCAACCCCAACAAAGGCATTTTTACCATAACGGGAACATTAGCAACGACAGCGGACGAAGAAGTGCAGCTTGAAGTAGCCAATATGCTTGGGCAGATTATCTACCGCAACAAAGTAACCGCCACGGGCGGTCGCATAAACGAACAAATACAACTAAACGGCAACCTTGCCAACGGCATATACCTACTCAACGTCCGCACAGCGAGCGAGACGAAGGTGTTCCATTTTGTGGTAGGCCGCTAATGTCCAACCTTTATGAAAATGGCTGGCTATTGTTAAAAAGATAGCCAGCCATTGTTTTGTTTATGATTTGTAAGCATTGGTTTAGTGGGGGCTTTCAATGCCATTTTTTGTGATAATTGGAGTGTTTGTCGGGTGGGGAAGGGAAGATGGAGGTATCCATAACGCAAGTTGGCTTCCAACCCAACACGCAATCAAAAAGCTGACTTTCAAAAAGCAATAAAACAAGAATGCCTCCTGAATTTGGAGGCATCCTAAATGTGATCCGGATTGGATTCGAACCAATGACCCCCAGCTTAGAAGGCAGAACCCCACTCTATTTTAGAGATACTCTATGCTCGTTTACAATTGCTTACACTAATTAAAATAAAAATATTTGATAGGCAATTTTTAAAAATGTGCGGAATTGTGCGCGGAATTGGTTTTTATTGAGAATACCGTAAATACTGATGGTTTGTTAGTATTTATTGATACTGTATTCAATAAGAACAGTCGATGTACTTCAACTTTGTGTATTATTGAATAAAACTACAACCTTTTTATCTTTTCAAGAAGTACTTTTCCCCAAATGTTCAATCAGCTGTGGAGTAACATCCTTGCAATTATGAACAAAATTAATTGTTTCAAAAGATGCCCCGCTAATTAACTCTATGTGTTTGTACGTAATTATTAGAGTACCCCTTTTCGCCCGGCTTGTTGCGACATTAAATAGATTGGCATCTAGGTCAAAATTCGGATTGCGTAATGGCAGAAAAAGAATACTTACATCAGATGTAAGGCCCTGAATCTTGTGTATCGTATTTATCGTTATTCTGCTATAATCTGAGAATAGCTTGCTAAATCGCTCATATATCTTAGATTCAATATTGATATATGGTGTCAGCAAAGCAACTTCAAAATCCTTATTTCCTTTCATTATATCTATTGCCATATTACATATAAATTCAACTAAATCTTTTTCAGTTACTCGAGTCATCGAGGACGGCAGCTTTGCAATTGAAATACCACCATTAAAATGAAAAAGGTTAAAAAATTCAGAGTTGAACTTTGTATTGCCTTCAATGTTAGAAATACTAACTAAACTGTTGTCATAATACAATCCAGTTAATTTCGATGCTTCAGAAGTCAGCCTTCTGGTGTTCACTAGCCTATATGAGTATTCATATGTATTTAACGAGATGGTTTGAAGTCCATTGATAATACCTTCAATATTGTTATCAATCTTTTTTGCATCCTCTTTCTTGATAACTACTGGCGTTAACTGCTTATGGTCTCCAATGATTAAAATTTTCTTAGCAATAGAACTAAACATTGCGATCGTGGCTAAAAATGCCTGAGAAGCCTCCTCGATTATTAGTAAATCAAAGCGTTTGGTGCCGTTGACGATTTCCTTTTGCTTTTGAGACAATTTGTAGTATGTGGAGAGCAATAATTCACCATTTATTGGAGAAAAACGTTCCGCACTTTTTAGTTTAGGCAATTTCTTTGATTCGTCAGATGTTAGATTGGTTTTAAAAACAATTCCTTCGTTAATTGCTTGAGATAAACCATCTTTATCCGCAATTTCCATTAGTGCTTTATTAGTAAGAGCGGTAACACACACTGATTTCCCCTTTCTAATAAAATAATCACAAAGTTCAGCAGCTAAATATGATTTACCTGTTCCTGGTGGGCCCTGAATCGTGATACAATCTTGTTTGCTGATAATTTCAAGAACTCTCTCTTTAACATCGAATTTATTATCTATTACCTGGGGATGCCAGTCCTCTTCTTTCAAATCGACATTGAGGTTCAATATTTTATTCAGATGATTGATTTCGACATATTCCTTTAAATTTAAAAGATAGTCAATAGGTGGATCGGTTTCTGCAATGATCACTAAAGGATGATGCTTCTTGTCGAGAAATTTTCCCTTTATTTCAGTAAGCAAACTCAGATCAAATCCGCTAACAATTATATATGACCATTCCTCTTCTTCGGATCTAAAATAATTCAATGTTCTCACTTCGGTATTTTTACTACTTAAGCGAGGTTCAATCGAGTTTCTAAATTTTAAATAGCTAAATGTCCATTCACTTGGATGATGTGGTGCATCCGGACCCACCAAACATAAAAGATATGGTTGTTTCATTCTTGGTACTGCTCCGGCTTTAAAACGCAGAATAACATTTCCCTGGACTTGTTGAATACCCCAAATTCTTCCAACAAATAGGCGATTTTCCTTAATAAGGATACTCATGCTTGTCTTAGCGTACCTAGCCCATTCTTCTTCAAGAACTTGAATTTGCCATTCGAAAAATTTAATATGGTGTTCCTTTGCTATTTTCATGATCTAGTATTCTTCTTCTTCATAATCATAAAACGATTCTTCAACAAAATCACTAGTTTCCTTATCTCTAATTGCTCCAAATATTAAATTATATTGAGAATTTTCTTTTATTTTAAAAACTAGCCAAACTTTACTGTTGTCAAATTTGCCGGCAAGAATACTCTCCGTAGCGCTCACTGACGAGTTAGCCCTTACTCTAAAAACCTGAAAACTTGTGTTGCTTATTTCAATTAATTCCTCTTTAGATGAAACTAAATTACAGTCTACTTCTTTATTTCCTGTCTTAATGAACAAAAGCACATCTTCATTATCTAGTCTATTCCAAGCTCTCTGAGTAATATATAGTATTCCTGATTTTGCTGATCTACACATGACATTGAATGTCTTTCCACTTTGAGCGACGAGATTAAGTTGGGCTTTCTTATGTGACTCCTTTAGTGACAATTCCGCTTTCGAAATATCAAAACCATGTTTAGACAAATAAATTAACCCAGATATTAACGCAGCTAAATTTAAATCTTTATGGAAATTTTCTGGAACGTCGTTTCCAAATAGCCTTTTCAAGGCGACTTTCTCATCTTCCGAATATTGAACTTCGTTTTGCTCGCGTTTAGCTTTATCTTCTAAATATCTTTTTGCATTGTTTAACGAATCGTAAGCGCTGAACTTTAACGCCCGGAGGTGTTCAAAAATAAACTCCCTTTCATCCAATGTTATATAGAATGAACCGTTATGAATATCACTCTTTTTTCCAAGATTTATATCTTTCGAACACAATGCCAAATACTTCACCTGATACGGCAGTTCCAATCCTTTGTATAAAAATATTTTATACTTATCTTTTTGGTCCCACTCTGTGTAAAAAGGCTCACTATAGACAACGCTATTCTTTATCAGCTTAATAGAATCCAACACTGTAATAGCTGCTGTTACTATGGGGTTCAAATTTTTTTTATAATCGGTTGGAAGTAAATCGTCGATAACATATTGACCTGATTTAATGACTGAATTAAATATTTCACTTGACATTTCACCCCAACCAGTATTTATCTCGTGAAAATTTTGTCCTACAGATTGCTTAACGAGTAAATAATTATCTTGTTCATGAATCTTAAGCACGGGAATCGGTAAACCAGCAATTGGTGTTTTTTCCGCCACCAATTTATCATAGATCCACTTTAAATTTGATTTGACAAATGAGAAACTGTGTCCCGCTTGCTTCAATAGCAGCCAATCCAAAGTATTTATTAGTAATTCTGATTTAATTGCCGCGGAAATACCTTTTTCAAATACTTCCTTATTCGAATCTAAAATACCTTTGCGAAGAAATAGCAAACTACTATTTGGCGTATGCACGCCAAAACTAGCTAGGAATAATAGTTTCTCCTGTGAATTAATTTCAATCCAGGACAATACCCATTCTGGCAACTTTTCTTTATCAATACCGAACTCTGATGGAAAGACTTTTCCCGACACACCAAAATCTACATATGCAGCAACGTCCTCCAATTTATTTTCAAAACAGTATTGAAGAATTTTTACGTTCTCCAAACCACTAAGCAACCCACTCGTAAGGTAATTCTTACCGCTTTGTTTTGAATATAGAAATACAAACGCATATTGCTCAATATTGGTAAATACTTTAAAATCGACAAGCAGCTCACTCAATATTTCAGATTTGCTCTTTGTCCCAATTGGAAATACTTTTTCTGATAATTCAGACTTTGCAAAATCGGAAAATTGATGGATGATTTTCGTGATAATGTCACTAATCCCTTCATATTTAGGCAGTATAGTTGCTAAAGACAACGTTTTTTTTTCAAATTTAACCTCGTCACTTACCGTAATGTCTTTGATTCCCAAAGAGCTATTAATTAATATTTTCGGACCAAATTCTACTTGAAAACTTGTTTCGTAACAATCTAATGCTAATTTGATACAACGATGTTCAAATGAATTCTTATTGTAATTTTTGCCCACCAGTAAATTCAGACAATCAATTCGTGATAAATATGCAAGTTGGACTTCTTTATCACACTCTTTTACAATAGGAAGCAGCTGCTCGGAAAATGGGATATTTTGAATAATCGTTAAATATAATTCCTTGTCTTGTAAAACACCTAAAACACCATAAATATTGCTATTGAGTTCCCTCGGAAATAATTTGAAGTTCACATATTTACTAAGCAAATCATTTATTTCCTTACGAGCTGAGAAGTATTGAAAAACTTCCTGTTTATGTTTTACAACGGAAAACTTATCGAGATTCTTTTCTATGTAGATGTTGTTAAAAAGTTCTTCGTGGTTTTGCTTTGCAAAATCTAGCAATGCATGAACTTCACGATATTCAAGATCATTGATTGTTACTATTTGGTCAGATATTCTTTGGTTAACATCAATCTTAAAAGGAGATGAATCATCGTTGAGGTATTGTAATATCTGTGACTGCGGTAGACTTTTTTTACTTACCTTATAGACAAAATCGTGTAATGACGGATAGTGGTTCCTATTGATATTGATTAGAATTGCATTATAAAATATCTCCGATTTCTTTTTAAACCCTTGGTATGATGCTATAAAAGAGAGGTCATTAGATAGTAAGGTTTCCTTTTGAGTCGATAATTTGTAATAATCAAACACTTCGGGATAAAAAGACTTCGGAATTACCCTTTCATTTTGAATAATTCTATCCCAATTAGGCAAAATAACATTTTTGTATACTTCTTCAGGCTTCACACAATATTCCTGAAGTTCAGGCATATCTTCATGCTGATTCATTTTATGGGCAAAAAGCCAGCTGGGAACGTTGGAATCACTTTTTAAAAGTCTGCGTATAGGTTTTACATTTCGTTGGGTATCACAGAACATTTCGATATCTCTAATTCTTTTGGTGTCTTCATCTGAGAGCGTTTTAAGCACCAAAAAAAATTTCTTTTTATCCTCTGGAGTCAGTTTAATATTTCGTCTTTCTGTTTCGGCTGCATCCCGAGTCTTTGCACAAATCTTATTAAATATAGTCAGGTTGTTAAGTTTGACCTTTACTAATTCATAGATTTTTTCAGATTTCTCAATATCTAGAACTGAAACTGCAAAACCTAACTTATTATATAAAATGTATCTTATCGGGGAAATAACATCGTTATTCAATATAATATTTTCATTAGCAAAAACCTCATTAAATGAATAAAAAATGCCGTCATTAAACTTAAGGAGCTTTATCTGGCTAATTACATCAAAATTAGTTTTTGATGCATTTTGATTGATTTCCCTCAATAATGAAAGGTAAGGCTTGCTAACGCCTTTCTCCAGAATTTGTGCAGATTCAAACTCTAGTTGCTTTATCCAGGAATTTACCCGTTCTAATTGCCCCTTTTGAACCGCGTACTTTAGCAAGTCTATAATACCCCATTCTTTCAAACCTAGTTTATCAGACTTTTGACTTTCTTCGACAAGCTCTTTATCGAATTTACTTTGCCAATTAAACCATTCAAGTTCTGGGCATCCAAGTTCTTTTGGATCAATATCTAGTCTTGTATCTTTTATTTTTATTTTATCAGAATCAGGTCCAAATCCTTTCTCGGTAGGAATATTATTTTGAAAATATTTTTTCAAATAAGCGTAAAAATAAGTATTTATATTTTGTTTATTTTTTGGCTCTTTTGATAGCAGCAAAGATGCATATAACGATAGATGCAAAAACCTGTTGAGTTCTTTTTGTTGGTCAATAAATTCGATAATATTTTTTGCGAGAATTGGCAATAATCTTTCATTGATTTGGGAATTTGGCTGTAGTTTTCGCCTATCGTTGTTCATGTCAAATGCATTACAATGAACCAAAAATCTAAACCCATTTTTTTCCTCGTCCATGGAGAAAAAATTATAAAAATTTGGAGAATACTCCTCTGTCTTTGAATTTGCGATTAGTTCCGATTTCTTATAATCATAGTAATATGCAAAACTAAATTTTATACTTCTTTTCCCATTTCGTGGTTTGATAAATTCAAATTCGGGGCTTCCGATAATAAATTCTTTTGAAAAGGATTGCACATTTTGTTTCCGTATTTCCTCACCGTTAATATATATTTTCCTTAGGCTATTCAGAAAATTAAAAGAATAGGATATTCCACTTTTCAAGGTCTCAATACCCTCTTCAATAAATTTATATTTCCCCTCGCCAAGCCTCAAGAAAAATATCGAACCATTTGGCATTAGTCGTCTTTCTTGTTCCTTCAAGTTACTATCCATTAACGCTTTTTGAAGAAAAGATCGCATTTCCATTAATTCATCGGAATCAAATTTCACCGCT
>CAZLPE010000059.1:2703-15483 GCA_964561325.1 uncultured Flavipsychrobacter sp. | reverse complement strand
TTGTGACTCATAGTCCTTTAATCTTATTTTCTCGCCAAGTGATGCTGGAAAACAGGTATAATGAATCTTGACTAGCCATGCGTTTTCGCTGTCTTTTTCTTCATCATAACCAACCCTTAGTTCATCGCCATTTATAAATTTCTCTAGTTGTGAAAATTTGTTCCAACTAAATATAATTGGTCCAGCATAATCATCTATAATCGCATTTAAACCGTCATCTTCACCTACTAACCGATGTAAGATTTTGAAACCTATACCAAAAGCGCCTATGTCGTCTCCTTCTTTATCAGAAGTCCCAACATTGATTATAGCCGACATATTGCTATCAGAAAAATAGTTGCCATTATTTATACATAATAGATATTTTTCGTCATAACTAACACTAAAAAATGTCGAACTACAATCATCTGCATTCTGTATGAGTTCATATATAGATTGCTGATCTGCTGCTACGTTTAACGATGAACTTCTCAGAAAGCCTCCAATATCCTTCCTTGTTCCGTAGACAAGATTTGCGAATCCTTTTTCATTTCGAGTTGGATCGGGATGAAACGTACCGACGAAATCCAGCTTAACTGTGTAATCGTTATTTCTAGCTTCAACTTTTTTGAAATATTTTCGAAAGAAGAAAGCGTTTCTCGTGTATAGCATAATTTTCAGCTAATAAATATGAACAGTTTGGATATGGGAGTTTTTTAAAAACATCGAACACAAATTAGTTAGAAATTCAGATAAAAATAACACTTCCCAGTTGTTCCTGATGTTCCCGCAGGGGTCTTCAGGAACTATGAATAAAAACCGTTTTCCGAACGGCTTCATATTGTTAGCGCCGAATGGTCTCACATAGCCACCTGACCGAAGTATCCCACGTCGACCACACGGACGGTATGTCCCGCTGTCGGAACAAACATAGAACTGCACGGTCTTCCACAAAGTTATCTCCCCGCAGTATCTTTTCCGCTAAGCATGGTTTATCAAAGCAAAAAAGCGAAAGTCACATCGCTCTCCGCTCTGTTTCTTTCGCTCTCATTCTCGTGATCCGGATTGGATTCGAACCAATGACCCCCAGCTTAGAAGGCTGATGCTCTATCCAACTGAGCTACCGGACCTGCTGTAAATGGGTAGTAGCAACGCTACTCTCGATTTCAGAGTGCAAAAGTAACAACTATTGGCAATATCCAAAAATAATATTTCCCATTTCAGTACAATTCGGGGGTATAGGGTTGTTTGTGCAGGTATCAGTTTGCTATTGTCGGCTATTCTTTTACCAATATGCCTCTTTTACTGCCGGCTGGGTCGCTTATTTCGTATAGGTAAGCGCCGCGGGCAAGCTGACTGGCGCTGATTTTTGTTTCGCCGGTAATGGGTTGTTTTATTACTATGCTGCCGGTTAGGGTGTATATGGTTACTACGCTTTGGTCGGCGGCGGGCGTTATGGTTATTTCGGCGTTGCAAGGGTTGGGGTATATTGTTGCCGCTTTGTGTGGATGGGGTGAGGCGCCTATAGCAGTAAGGGTGCAGGGCGAGCAGGCGCTCAGATAGGTTGTTGCAGGGTCGGCGGCGAGGGTAGAGTCGAAACGGGCTGCTGCGCTGCAGTCGCCTCTTAGCGTTCGGTCGAGCCAGGGTAGCAGGTATGCGTTTATTACGGCATGTTGCTCGGCGCGGGTTATAGCAGGCGCCGGGGTGCAGGTAGCCTCGCCAAAACTACATGTAGCGCTTGTCTGCGCCATCTGGCAATGGCTGCCGCCGGTAATACTTATGTAGTTTTTGCAAGCGCTGGTCAGGCCGTTATACATAGGTAGCTGGTTGGCGGCAGGCGGCGTCACGCAGTCGTTGCCGCCAGCGATTACCAGCGCCGGCACGCCAATTGTAGCCGCCGCGCCTATAGCCGACGGCGTGGTTTCGGCAGGAGCCAGCGAGGCTATGCTTTTTATGTATCTGTCGGTTGCAGCAGCCAGAAAGGCGGCGCCGCCGCCCATACTGTGCCCCATTACGCAGTTCATAGTGTCTACATGATTATACAATACCGATGCGCCCGACGCTCCTAAGGCGCGTAGCTGGCGCAGCACAAACGCCAGGTCTTTGCCCAGCGCTTCGTGGTTTGGCGAAAAAGATCCTTCGGTGGTGGGGAAGGCTACAATGTAGCCAGCGCCAACCAGTAGGTCGCGAACATTGAAGTAGGCATCGTAGGTCATTACAAAGCCGTGTCCAAAGCTAATTGCCGGTGTTTTACCCGCTATAGCTGCGGTAAATGCTACATTATCGCCTGCTGCATCGGCGGGGTAGTATATTTCTGTTGGTACAGCTCTGTTGGCGCGTGCGCTATCTATCAGCGTTACCGTTATGTGTCCTACCTGATAGGGTAGCGCCCATCCGGTTAGCGTAGCTGCCAGCGCAAGCAGTAGTGTAAATGTTCTTTTCATAAATTTCTGTATCTTGTTTTAGCTTCCGTTGCGGTGTAGGTTATTTATTGTTGTATTCAATTTGTACTATGATGTCGTTTTCGCGATTTATTATGTCCCAGGGGGCATTGTAGCCCAGGTATTTATAGCTGCCTATTACTTTGTAGCCCTTCTTTTGCAGCAGCTCTTTTAGTTCGGTCTCTTTTTCTTTTATGCGTTTAGCGTTGGTGTAGCCGCCAAAACTGAGGCAAGCGAAATAGCCTTCTGCCGAATAATGTAGCATAATATTTGGGTCGTTTGGGTTGGGCAGGTCGGTCATTTGGTAGTTTGCGGGCAGCACAAAGCTCATGCGGTTGTTGGCGCTGTCGTTTTCCATGTACACGGGCGCTGTCATGGCTATTTTTTGTTCTTGCTTGTTGCCTCCAAAAATATACCCCGCCAGCTTCCTGAAATTCTGGTTGCCATCATTTTCGGCGCCTGTTCGGTTTGATGACACGGAGGCCATTATCGCCCGTGGGTAATAGCGCACTTCAAAACCATCCTCCTTTTTTACTACATTGTATTTTTGTCGTTCCACTTTTTTGTTTGCAGCTCTCGATATGGTGGTAAATATCAAAAAGCAAATTGTGGTAATAATTCCGAACAATATTGTGGCTTTCATTTTGTTTAATATTTTTTGTAAAAATACAAACAAAATATTTTATTTAGGCTATTTAGTGCGATTTTTGTTTATTTTTTGTGATATTTTGTTGATTGTTTTTGAAGTGTGTTGAGCATATTGCACACGATAAAGCCGCCCGGCGGGGTGGCCGGGAGCTCAATGCTTCAAAATGGTTTCGATTTGCTACTATTAGTACAGGCTCAAGTCGTCTGTCAAAGCAGGCACAGGTCGTTCGCCTACCAGATCATTTAGTTCGCGCACTACCATATCCATTTTTATAACAGATGATTTTACGCCGTCCAGAAAAAAAGTAAGCTGTTCGCTGGTAGGCGTAATGAGGTCGGCAACGTGTGCAATACCCAATATTGTCGTCAGCGGCCCACGCAGCTCGTGCGATACTTTGAAAGAAAAATCCTCCAGTTGCTGATTCCTTTCTTTGATTGCAGATGAATAGGACATTATTTTATCAATTCTTTCCTTTTCAAGCGTTATATCTTCGGCTATACCCAGCATTGCCATGTCGGTTTCGCCAACTGGTTTAAATGGTATTTTCAGTATTCGCCAGTACGTAACCTTGCCATTTGCATTTTTCTGTTTAAACTCCGTTACCATTAGTTTTTTGCCCGAGTCGAATACCATTGCATCTTGTCTGCGTAATTCCGCAACCTCGTCGGGTTCGCTCACTAAGTCAGTCAGGTTTTTGCCTTTCAGTTGTTCGGCGGTAATGCCATAGTGCGACAAAAAAACATGATTGCCAAAGATATAGTCGCCATTTCGCCGGCGGGCATAAACGGAAACAGGTATTAAATCAAAAACGAACTTCAAATTCTCTTCCGATTTCGAGAAGTTAGATTTTATTCTTACCAAGTCGGTCACGTCTTGCACCACTCCCACAAGGCAGGTAGCGCATCCCGCATCATCTTTCACATATTCGAAAGAGGTAAGAATATGTCTTATGTCATTTTGGCGATTAATGATCCGGTGTTGAAAACTACAACTTGTTTTTTGAACAACGGCCGTAGCCAGTGTTTCGCGCACCTGCGCTATATCGTCAGGATGAATAAAAGCTTCCCATTCCAGAAAATCGTGTTTATTGTCTTGCGCCTCATAGCCATAAATTCTGCATGCTTCAGCCGACCATTCAGCCATACCGGTGGCGAGATCCATAGTCCAGCTTCCAACGCCGGCTATGCGTTCTATTCGATTATTATCAGGCGAGGGATGTGGCGTTTGCATAAAGTGGTTTTGAAACAGGTTTATTATTTCAAATAGGTATTTTTAGGTTTGGCATTTCTAAGGTAATTAAAGTTTTTGTTTAATTAGCTGATAAAGGTTTATTTTATTTACTTTCAATCGTTCCTTACTATACCGGCGCTTTCGCTCGTCCGTCTGCGCCCATGTGCAGGCGCGATATAATCGCGTTTTTCGCAAGCAGTTCACAGATTTTTCCCACTGAGTTTGGTTTTATAAATAAAAAAGTATGTTATATTATTCTGCAATTCCCGATAAAAAACTACATTTGACCAGTTAACCGCAATTGTACTTGAAACAATTAACCAGCTTTGTGCTTCTTATAGCTATCCTGCTCCAATCGGGCGGGTTAATGCTATTTTATCAGGCTCAGCGCAATGCTGTTTATTCTGAAATGCACGAAGAAAGGTTGGTTGAAAAAAGCCGGTTGCAACAGCTAACAATGGATATTGCTACGCTGGAAGCTGCATGGTCAGGTAAAGACGAAATTTTTTACCAAGGCCAGATGTATGATGTTCAGGAGTTGACATTGAGGGGCGATACCGCTGTGCTTAAAGTGGTAAACGACAAGAAAGAACAAAAGCTGGTAGCGCAAATAGACAAGTTGGGCGGTAAAGAAAAGAGCAAAAGCGAGTTCATGAAACGCCTCATGCAATTGATGACACAGGCATATGTGCCGCCTGCAGAGCAGGCGTTGTCGTTTTGCAGCGTTGCCGAATCTGCAAGGTTTAGTCCATTGCGTACAAGTATTTTATCGCACAAAGCTCAGGTTTTGTCGCCTCCCCCCAAAGTCGGTTAAGCATATACCCCTAATTTATTACAAACGTATTTTCCTCAATTGCATGCTGTTAAGTCTGTGGCGTATTGTCGCTATAACATTGGCTGATATAGCTGCATTGTAGCTATTAATCGTTTTGTAATCGTTTTTAGGTAGTCCCTTTTTTTCTGGTATTTGTTTATTGCGTGTTTTTCTGGTGGGCTATTATGTCGCCTGCGCGCGCTATTTTTTCGATTTTACAAAAGTTCAATCAACAATGAAGAAGCTATATATGTATGTAGCCGTTATGGCTATTGGTGTTAATGCCTATGCGCAACCCGCACAACTTAAAGGAAAAGTAATAGATGCCGCTACAGGCAAGCCGCTTTCGGGCGCTGTAGTAGAACATGCCGGCAATAAAACAACCACTGATGCTGAAGGTTCTTTTGCCATAGAATGTGCAGGTAGTAAAGATTTGGTAATAACGCATTTGAGTTACGCAGCCTATACGCATAAAATAAAAAACTGTGATGAACAGTTGTCTGTAAGTATGAATCCATCGGCAAACGGCCTTGATGAAGTGGAAATTACAGCAAGCTCTAACCCTAACAAGCAATTATTGTATCAGCCGGTTTCGTTAGTGAAACTTACTGAAACCGAAATAAAAAGAGGCACGGGCCTCTATCTGGACGATGCCATAAATACCAATATACCCGGTGTACTCATGGAGCGCCGTACAGTGTCTGCCGGACAACAGTTTAACATACGCGGATACGGCAATGGCGCACGCGGAACCAATGGCGTAAACAGTAACTTTGATGGACAGGGATATAAAGTATATCTTAATGGTATTCCCGTTACCGACGCAGAGGGAATTACACTTATGGACGATATAGATTTCGGGTCTGTAAGTAATGTAGAAGTGGTGAAGGGCCCCGCAGGTACGCTTTATGGCCTGGCTATAGCCGGTGTAGTAAACCTGAAAACCACACAAGCAGAAAAAGGAAAAGTGAGCATAGGGCAGGATGCGATGGTGGGTAGTTATGGCCTGCAGCGGTACACAACCCGGTTGCAAATAGGCGGAGAACGCTCGTCGCTGCTGGTAAACTATGGCAAGCAGCAATATGATGGGTTTATGAAGCATACCGCATCGCAAAAAGACTTTGTGAATATGATGGGTGAGTTCAGACCAAATGAAAAACAAACGATAAACGCCTATGTAGGGTATAGCAATAGCTACGACCAACGCAATGGCGAGCTGACCATTGGTCAATATGATACGCTCGACTATTCCGGTAACCCCGCCTATATCAATAACGATGCGCACTCCAACGTTATGACATTCAGAGCTGGCCTGGGTCATACCTATAAGCTGAACGAACATATTGCTAATACCACGTCGTTTTTTGGCACAGGTACCAGCAGCAACGTCAGCTCTGCCGGTGGCTGGACCGATAAACTGCCGCTCAATTACGGATTCAGATCAGTGGTTGATATAAAGTACGACCTAAACAAGAAATTTAGCCTGTCGGGCATAACCGGCGCCGAGGCGCAACGTCAAAATGCGCAGATAATTGGCTATCCGATGGTTAAAGACAGCGCTAACCTTAGCGGATACAACATTATTGGCGCTATGAGAAGCAATCAATATACCGTATCCAAAACATGGTCGGCATTTACAGAATGGACGCTTTCTATGCCGCACGAGTTTTCTGTTACCGGCGGTATTGGCTTAAGCTACATGGGTATCGAACTCAACGACCGTTTTTATGTTGCTACCAACAACAACCCAAGCAACCCCAAAGCCACACACCTGCCTACAAAATATGGTCGTGAATATGCAGGCTTGTTGTCTCCGCATTTTGCCATCAACAAAGTAATCAAGAAGCAAATATCTGTATATGCATCTTATAGCAGCGGTTATAAAGCGCCGGTAAGTTCTTACTTTTTTATACCGCTCACAGGCCAGCTCAATACCGAACTGAAGCCAGAACAGGGCACGCAGATAGAAGTTGGTTCGAAAGGATCGGTATTAAAAGGCAAATTGTTCTATTCAGTTGCCGTATTCGATGCCGTATTTGCCAACAAAATGACAGTGGTGGCTGTGCCTAATGCAGCAAACACTGCAACATCGTATACGTATGTTGCTAATGGCGGCAAGCAAGACAATATGGGTCTTGAGGCGTTGCTGAAATATACTGCTTACGAATCGGCGACGGGTGCGCTTAAAAATGTATCGCCATTTATCAATTTCGCTTATTCCGATTTCCAGTATAAAGACTTTAAATTTCAACAGTTGAGCGGCGATAAGAAAAGCGTAGTAGAAACAGACTATAGCGGTAAGAAAGTGGCGGGCGTATCGCCCATTACGCTTAATGCCGGTGTAGATGTAGTAACTAAACTGGGTATTTACGGTAACGTAAACTACAGCTATCGCGATGCCATGTATTTTACATCAGACAATCTGAATAAGACAAAGGCTTACAGCTTACTAAATGCTAAAATCGGTATTCAGCGTACACTGTTCAACCACCTGGGCGTCGATCTGTTTGCTGGCGCAAATAATATCACTGGCACACAATATCCGTTCATGGTATTTCTTAATCAGTTGCCCGATGCGTATTTGCCCGCTCCTCGCGAAATCAATTACTTCGGAGGACTTAATATAAAATACACCTTCTAACCACACTGAAAAGAGGCAGTTTATCAAAAAAACTGCCTCTTTTAGTTAACAACCAGATTTTATGAACAAACTAACTATTGCCATTGCAGCCATGGCGGCGCTTGTTACCGCAGGTTGCCGTTTTGGCAACAAAGACGATGGCAAGGAGCGGCAACAACGCATAGTATGTATTGCAAAACAATACACCGAAATAATATTTGCACTGGGCGCTCAGCAAGATTTGGTGGGTGTAGATATTTCGAGTACTTATCCTCAAGAAGCAAAAAAGCTAACTACCGTTGGCTACCACAGGGCGTTGAGCGCTGAGGGTGTTTTAGCGGCAAAGCCGACGCTGATTCTACACGACAACAATATTGGACCGGAGCAAGTAGTGAAGCAACTTACCGATTTACAAATACCGATGAAAGTGTTTGGCAAATATAAAGGCGATCTTGCCGGTACTGATTCGCTGATAAGGGAGATGGGCGCCTATTTTCATAAAGAACAGCGAGCAGATTCGTTGTGCAAAGCGCTTGATGCCGACATGAAACTGGCATTGGAACAAGCTAAACAATATCCCGATACCCAAAAGGTGTTGGTAATTCATTACGGTCAGGCATCTAATGTATACTTAGTGATGACCAGCAAAAGCTCCGCTGCTAAAATGATAGAGTGGGCGGGCGGTAAAATGGCCGTAGAAGATGAAAAGGGTATGAAACAACTGTCGGCAGAAGTAATAGCTGCGTCTGACCCGGATGTTATATTGCTTACCGATTTTGGGTATGATAAATTGGGCTCAAATGAAAAAATTAAAGAGCTACCCGGTATAGCAGGCACAAAAGCAGCTAAAAGCAACCGTATATATAGGGTAGAGGAGCACGATATGGTATATATAGGCCCGCGCACCGGCCATAATGTGCTGGAATTACAGAAACTAATACATAAAGATGCACCTGCAAAATAGGCTGGGTAGGGGCATTTACAGCGCCCTGATTATTGTTTTGGTCGCAGTTTTGGCGTTATCTATCAGGTACGGCGCAGTAGGTTTGTCAATTGACGATTTGTATTCTTCGTTGCAAAAGCAATTTACCGGCAACGCCGACCTAACGCTCAATGAGCGGATATTTATTACTATTCGTTTGCCGCGCTCGCTGATGTGTGTGCTGGTGGGCGGTGGTTTGGCTGTGGGCGGGGCGCTGATGCAGGCATTGTTTCGTAATCCTATCGTGGAGCCCGGATTGATAGGCACATCGAGCGGCGCAGCGTTTGGGTCGGCTTTATATTTTGTTTTGGGCGCCAGTTTTGGTTTCAATGCCGGTCAGTGGACACTGCCGCTTGCTGCCGGCGCAGGGGCGGTAGTAGCCACCGCTCTGGTGTTTTCACTTTCTCGGTCGGGCGGTAGCGGTCGTAGTCCGGTAGCGGCATTGCTACTTACGGGCTTGGCCATAAACGCACTGTTTATGAGCGGCGTTGGTTTTTTGTCTTACATAGCCCGCGACCCACAGGCCCGGTCTATCACCTTTTGGGGGCTTGGTAATTTGTCGGGGGCCAACTGGGCAAGTATGCAGATAGTAGGGGTAGTAACCGTAATGGGTATTATAGCCGCAACGCGCTATGCCAAGCAGCTTAACGCACTGATGCTTGGCGAAGATGAAGCAATATACTTAGGCGTTCGTATAGGGCGACTAAAGTTGGTAATATTAGGCCTTAATGTAGCCATTATAGCTACAGCTACGGCTTTTGTGGGCATTATCAGTTTCATAGGTCTTATAGCCCCGCATCTGGTACGTATTGTATGCGGGTCAGATAATCGGCGATTACTACCAGCCAGCGCGCTTTTGGGAGCCATATTGCTCACCCTGGCAGATCTGGTAGCGCGTATGGCTGTGCGGCCAGCAGAATTGCCTATCGGTATTGTTACATCAGTCATTGGCGTACCGGTATTTCTTGTTTTATTACGCAGCAAAAATTATTTTTTCTAATGCTTTCGGTTCGCAATATATCTTATGCTATAGGCGCAAAACAACTACTCCGTGATGTGTCGGTAACTTTTGCGCCAGGCAAGCTCAATCTGGTAATTGGTCCTAATGGAGCCGGAAAATCTACGTTAATAAAAGCAATAGCCGGACAGATAAAACCGCAGACTGGCTCTATAACCTATGCGGGTGTAGACATAGCTACTATTCCTATTGGGCAGGCTGCGCGTATGAGGTCGGTACTGTCGCAAAATATCGATTTATCGTTCCCGCTCACCGTAGCCGAGGTAGTAATGATGGGCAGATACCCACATTTTACCGGTGCGCCGGCGGCAAAAGATAAAGAGGCGTGCGCTGCAGCAATGTCTTTTTTTGATGTGCAAGACATGGCCGACCGCGATTATATGACGCTAAGCGGAGGCGAAAAACAGCGGGTGCATTTTGCTCGCGTTACTGCACAGGTTTGGTATCCGGCCCAACAGGGCTGCAGGTACCTGATACTCGATGAGCCGCTAACTTATTTAGATATCCGGTATCAATTCGACTTTATGAAGAAGGTGACAACATTGCTGAAAAGTCCCGATTTAGTAGTGGTGGGCGTGGTTCACGATCTGAATCTTGCAGCGCGGTTTGCCGATAATATAACGCTGGTGTGCGATGGCTGTATACTTGCGACGGGTAGCAAACAAGAAACGCTGACAAAAGAAAATATACAACAGGCTTACCAGATGACGCCCGTTATTCACACCAATGGCGATCAGATGTTTTTATTTTTTGATTAGTTACTGGGTGCAATTAGCTAATTGTCTCGTTTTTATGATTTTGTTTGCTGTGGCATAATCTAATACCTGAGCGATTTAAACCGCTATAAATCTATTCTATATCGCAATGCAGGTTTTAAAAATAAGCGATTGACAAATTAGTATAACTTTAGAGTAAAATACCTTGTAACAAAAATAGGATATGGATACTAACAATTCGCAAAGCACACCTGCGCACGGCGACGCAGCAAAATGTCCTTTTTCGGGCGCTTCATTAAAGAAACCATCTGGAGGAACAAAAAATCGCGACTGGTGGCCCAATCAGTTGAAAATCAATATCCTCCGTCAAAATTCGGCATTATCAAATCCGCTGGGCGAATCGTTTAATTATGCAGAAGCCTTCAAAAGCGTAGATCTTGCCGCGCTTAAAAAGGATATAGAAGCAGTAATGACCAATTCGCAAGAATGGTGGCCAGCCGACTATGGTCATTACGGACCGTTTTTTATAAGGATGGCATGGCATAGCGCCGGCACCTACAGAATTTCTGATGGCCGCGGCGGCGCCGGGTCGGGCACACAGCGTTTTGCGCCGCTAAATAGTTGGCCCGATAATGCCAACCTCGACAAAGCCCGCTTATTGCTTTGGCCGATAAAAAAGAAATACGGTAAGAAAGTGTCATGGGCCGATCTGATGATTCTGGCGGGCAATTGCGCTCTTGAATCAATGGGTTTCAAAACCTTTGGTTTTGCCGGCGGACGCGAGGATGTGTGGGAACCTGAGGAGGATATCTATTGGGGATCTGAAAAAGAATGGCTGGCAGACAATCGCTATACAGGCGATCGCGAGTTGGAGAACCCGCTGGCAGCAGTGCAGATGGGCTTGATATATGTAAATCCGGAAGGCCCGAACGGCAATCCGGATCCGCTTGCGGCAGCGCGCGATATTCGCGAAACATTTGCCCGCATGGCCATGAACGATGAGGAAACGGTTGCATTGATTGCCGGAGGCCACACTTTTGGCAAAACCCATGGCGCAGCCGACCCAGGCAAGTACGTAGGTAAGGAACCAGCCGCTGCAAGCATAGAGGAACAAAGCCTTGGCTGGAAAAATACATATGGTTCCGGAAACGGAGCCGACACCATTACCAGCGGACTGGAAGGCGCCTGGACGACAACGCCTACGCAATGGAGCAACAATTTTTTTGAAAACCTGTTTGGTTACGATTGGGAACTCACAAAAAGCCCTGCCGGAGCACAACAGTGGAAACCTAAAGACAATGGCGGCGCAGGTCTGGTGCCCGATGCGCATAACCCCGGCTTGAAACATGCGCCTACAATGCTGACAACCGACCTCGCATTGCGCCTGGATCCCGCCTATGAGCCAATATCAAGACGCTTTTACGAAAATCCAGACCAATTTGCCGATGCGTTTGCAAGAGCGTGGTTTAAGTTGACTCACAGAGATATGGGCCCTCGCTCGCGCTATATCGGCGCCGAAGTTCCTGCTGAGGTGTTGATTTGGCAAGATCCTATTCCGGAAGTTAACTATCAATTAGTAGATAATAACGATATAGAAACGCTCAAAGCGCGTATTCTTGATTCTGGGCTTTCTATTGCGCAGCTGGTAGCTGCCGCATGGGCTTCTGCGGCTACCTATCGCGGATCTGACAAGCGCGGAGGAGCTAATGGCGGCCGCATAAGGTTGGCGCCACAGAAAGACTGGCAGGTAAACAACCCGGCGCAATTGGCCAAGGTATTGGCAAAACTGGAGAAAATACAGTCGGAATTCAATTCGGCGCAATCGGGAAAACAGGTTTCTATGGCCGATCTCATCGTTTTGGGCGGTTGTGCAGCTATAGAGCAGGCGGCAAAGAATGCGGGCTTTGATGTAAAAGTACCATTTGTTGCCGGACGGGCAGATGCATCGCAAGACCAGACCGACGTGGCATCGTTTGCCGTATTGGAGCCAGTGGCCGATGGTTTCCGTAATTATAAGAAATCGCACCGCGGCGATTCGGCCGAGGAAGCGCTGATTGATAAAGCGCAGCTACTAACGCTTACAGCTCCCGAAATGACTGTGTTGGTAGGCGGTATGCGCGTTTTGGGCGCAAACGCAGATCAGTCGCAGTACGGAGTGTTTACCAAAAAGTACGAGAGCCTTACTAACGATTTCTTCGTGAATTTGCTGGATATTAGTACTACATGGCGCGCTACATCCGACCATCAGGATGTGTTTGAAGGTAGAGATCGTAAAACAGGCGAACTGAAATGGACAGGTACGAGAGTAGATCTTATTTTCGGTTCAAACAC
>CAZLPE010000059.1:0-2603 GCA_964561325.1 uncultured Flavipsychrobacter sp. | reverse complement strand
CCGGCCATGGTAACGGTACAATTGTCGTTAACCAGTTTCAGCGCCGCTAATGTATTGCTGGCGCCTTTTGCAGACTGATCGAGATAGATAGTTCCGAAAGCGCCCTTGCTGCCAATGGTCAGGTTGGCGTCAGGGCCGCCTATCAGGCTGTTTTTGCCGCTCATGCCTTCAGTAGATCCATTGAGTGTAAGGGTGTTGGCCCCAATACTCAGTTTGCCGCTCGCCATGGTAAGCACATTATTCACCGTAAGATTGCCGCTGAGTGTTGCTGCATTTTTTACCTGTATAGTAAGGTTATTGAGCGTTACGCCAGATATTGCCGGAGCTGCCCCGGTAATAACTATACCGCCTGTGCCGGTAGCAGAGCCTGTGCCGGTAATATTGCCGATAACTGTGATAACATTGCCGCCGTCGGCCAATGCGCCAGAGTCGAGCGCCAATTCATTGCTAACATTCAGCGCGCTGCCAATATTTACCGTTCCACCGGCGCTGTTTATGGTCAGTTTCGCAATATTGTTGGTGCGACCGGGAGTTGTTTGGTCGAAAAAGTACGGACCAGAGTTGCCGCGTGCATTAATAACCAGATTTGAACCTAAGCTACCCTGAATGTTGTCGGTAGCCGTACCTGTAAAGCCGCCATTGATTACAAAAGTCTGGTCGTTGATCTGCAGCTGGCCTTTAGTGAGTATCACTGTTTTGCCAGATACCAGCTTATTGCCCAGTTTCACAATGCTGTAACCTGTACCTTTTACAGTAAGCGTTGCAATATTATTGCTCACACCATCTTCGCTTTGGTCGAAGAAAAGCACATCTACCGCGCCATTGTTGCCAATCACGAGGTTAGACGATGCGCTTCCGGTAAGGAAGTTTGCAGCGCTCATTCCAGAAACTGCGCCATTCAGCGTAAGCGTATTAGCGCCTATAGTGAGCGTGCCGGCCGTCATAACCAATGCATCTGTGATGGTGGGGCTGCCGGTAAGGCTGAAATCAGAAGGGTGGTTAAGTTCCAGTTTGCCAATAGTAGCCGCCGATATAGTAGCCGATTCACCCTTCATGGTGATGCCGCCAGCTCCGGTAGCAGCGCCATTTCCGGTTATGCTGCCCAGCAGTGTAATATTGTTGCCTCCATCGGCCAGCGTTCCGGCTGTAAGCGCCAGTGTGGCGCTTATGCTCAGCTTGTTGCCCAGCGTTACCGTTCCTTCTTTACCGCTCAGCGTTAGGGTAGCTACATTGTTGCTAACACCGGGATTGCTTTGGTTGAAGTACAGCGTTCCTAAATCGTGTGTGGCAGTTATGGTGATGTTAGATGCGTCGCTACCAGTTAGGAAGCGCGAGCCATTCATGCCGGCAACAGTTCCGGCGAGCGTCAGCGTATTGCCGCCTATTACCAATGAACCTGCTTTGAATGTGAGCGCACCGGTGATTAGCGTATTGCCTGTAAGCGTAAAACCTGCAGCGTTATCCAGCGTCAGGTTTTCGAGCGTAGCTCCCGATATGGTGGCCGCCGACCCAGTTAGCGTTATGCCGCCAGCGCCTGTTTCTTTACCCGCGCCCAATATATTTTTTGCTACAGATATAGCATTGCCGCCGTCGGTCAGTATGCCTTCGTTAATGGTTAAGTCGCCCAAAACCTTTTCGTCGGTTTTTAGCGTCACGCCTTTTGCATTGCTGATGGTAAGGTTGTTGAAGTCGGGATTGCCATCTATTGTTTGTGCATTCTTGCCGTTGAACACAGCTGTTCCGGTAAATAGATTATTACCAGTGGCCACCGTAAAATTGCCGCCAAAGTAGATTGTGTTGCCGCCGTCTACTATAAAACTCTTTCCTTCGAAATCGCCTTTTATTGCGCAATTGGCATTGAAAGACAGACCGTTGTGGGTGCGGGAAAGATTATTGAAAATAGTGGTGGCCGACCCGCCGATAGCCTGAGGAAACTCGCTGCCAAAAATAGTTGTGCCGGTAGCTACAAAGCCAGAATCTGTGTTGTTGGTAAAGTGACCGTTGAACGTTATGGTTTTGCCCATATCTTTTATGGCGCCGCCTTTAGCAATAGTAACATTGCCTGTTACTGCCCAGGTGGTAGCTACCGTCATGGGCAGAGTAATAGTCCAGGTGTCGCTCTGGGTAGTAAAGTTGGGAGGAGTTGGCGTCCAGTTGGCTTTATTGTTCAGGTCGCCGGCTACGGAGGTAGTGTAAGATGTAGCATGCAATGCGCTGCTTATACCGCACAGCAATACCGCCAGCCACAGCCTGATGGCATTGCCCTTTGCGGCATTACCCTGTCTTTTCTTTAAAAACTCCAGCTTTCTGGATGGCGTCTCGATTAGATTATTCATATATGTTTGCATTTGTAATATTGACTATTTCTGACCAAAAGCGCAGATAATAGGTAAATGTGTGTAAAAAACTACGTGATTGTAATGCAAAGATATTCAGATTGGTAGATTTCTATGTTAGCTTACTGAAATTAGCGCATGCCAGTGGCTGCGTATTTCACACCCTACCCACAAAATGCGAGCGCCAAGCCACTGCAATGGTATTTTATTGCAAATAGCATGATTATAATCAGGATTAATTAAATAGAGGTTATTTTTTATTAGATC
>CAZLPE010000058.1:0-23157 GCA_964561325.1 uncultured Flavipsychrobacter sp. | reverse complement strand
TTGTTATATTATATGTGACAGCTAGTTCGCATCAATTTACATTTCCAGAAGGATCTGCAAGATTGAGTTCATAAATTTTGTTACCAACTATCACTTATACTACGGACATAAAAACTTCACATGGTTATTTTTATTGGCTTGCCTTTAAATAAATAGAGCCGCCTTTTCGGGCAGCTCTATTTATTTAAAACAAACTTGTTGTTAAGTGTCAGTATTATTTACTGAAGACTATTGCTGAACGGTCAGTTTGCCATTGAAATTAACATTGTCTGATTTTATTGCTATCAGGTAAACGCCATTTGCCAGATTACCAAGGCTTATTTGTGTTTGTCCGCTTGTAGCATCTATGTTGATTTCGGTAGCATAAACCACGCGACCAGCCATATCTGAAACTACAACTTTTGCAGCGCCGGTAGCCTTATCTTGCCATTTGATGTTCAACGAACCTGAAGTTGGGTTAGGGAACACTGTAATGTCATTGGCAGTTGAAATGCCTCCGTTTGGATTTGCATGACGGAATTCAAGATCAGTTACAGTTATTGTTACAAAAGTTCCGCAACCGCCTATTACGTAGTAGATATTAACTGTACCCACAGATTGGCCAGTTACTTCGCCTGTTAATGAGTCTACAGTAGCTATAGAGTTGTCGCCGCTCATCCATATACCACCAGATACTGCATCGGTAAGGGTAATGATACCAGAAACAGCTACGGTGGTTGGTCCGCCAATAACGGCAGGAGTTGGATTTACATTTACTGTTTTGTACACTCCGCATGCGCCTATTGCATAATAGATGTTTACTACGCCTACTGTTACACCGGTAACCACTCCTGTAGATGATCCTACAGTGGCGATAGCTGAATTTCCACTGCTCCAGCGACCGCCAGAAGTGGCGTCGGTAAGGGTGATAGAAGAGCCAACGCAAACATTTGTCGGGCCGCTGATCGCTGATGGTGTTGGCGTAACTGTGAGCGATTTATACACGCCGCAGCTGCCAATTGTGTAATAGATATTTACTACGCCAGCTGATACGCCTGTTACTACGCCTGTGCCGGTACCTACTGTAGCAACGCCTGTTGTAGTGCTCAGCCATATACCGCCGCGGGTAGTGTCGGTAAGCGTAATAGTAGAACCTACGCATACGCTGCTTGGACCAGCTATTGCTGCCGGTGCCGGTGTTATGGTAAGTGTTTTGAAAGTTCCGCAAGTACCAATGCTATAGTATATGTTTACCACACCCGCAGCGAGAGCTGTTACCACGCCGGTTGAAGATCCTACTGTAGCTATACCAGTATTACCGCTGCTCCAGCGGCCGCCTGTTGTGCCATTAGTAAGTGTGATAGTAGATCCAAGGCAAGTGCTTCCGCTACCAGAAATTGCAGAAGGAGTCGCATTTACAGTAACTGTTTTGTAAACGCCGCAACCGCCGCGCACATAATAGATATTTGTAACTCCTGGAGCAACACCGGTCAATACGCCTGTAGATGAACCAATTGTTGCAACGCCTGTGTTACTGCTGATCCATGAACCGCCAAAGGTAGAGTCGGTAAGCGTAATAGTAGAACCTACGCAAACGCTACTGCTACCGCCAATAGGTAATGGAGGATTATTAACAGTGAATGTATAGTATGCAGCGCTGCTGCCTACGCGGTAAGTAATGATTACCGTACCTGCGCTGATACCTGTTACAACTCCTGTTGTGAGGCCGATAGTAGCAATACCTGTATTGCTGCTGCTCCATGTACCGCCCGATGTTGCATCGCTCAATGTAGTAGTATTGCCAACACAAACATTATTAGCGCCAGTGATAGGAGCGATAGTAGTTCCGGAAGTTACAGTGAGTGTAGACGAAACGCCGCAACCTGTAGAGAGTAAATAATAGATAGTTACTGTGCCAACAGATACGCCTGTGGCAACGCCTGTAGTAGCGTTGATAGTAGCGATACCAGCGTTTGAGCTGCTCCATGTTCCGCCTGATGTGGCATCAGTTTTAGTGATTGAGCTACCAACCGTAACAGTAGTTGGGCCAGCTATAGCTGATGGAGTAGGGTTAACAGTAAACGACATTGTGGTGGTTACCGTACCTACAGTGTAGCTGATTGTTACAACGCCCGCAGTGATACCAGTTACAACGCCGGTTGTAGCGCCTACTGTAGCAATTGCAGTGTTGCTGCTGCTCCATGTACCGCCTGTGGTAGCGTTAGCAAGCGCTCTTGTGCTGCCCACGCAAACATTTGGCGTACCGGTAATTGGGGTAATGCCGCCGGCTGTTACAGTGATTACTCTGTAAGCGCCGCAGCCGGTAGAAAGTACATAGTATATACCTACTGTTCCGGCAGAAACACCTGTTACAACACCTGAAGTAAGGCCTACTGTAGCAACGGCAGGGTTACCGCTTGTCCATGTACCGCCCGGAGTAGCATCTGTAAGCGTAATGGTAGAACCAGTAGCTACAGTGGTAGGACCGCCGATTGCAGCTGGAACAGGGTTTACTGTAAATGAACGAGTTACAGTTGTAGTGCCTACTGTGTACGATATAGTAACTACACCGGTAGCTATGCCAGTTACTACGCCTGTAGTAGAACCTACAGTTGCTACAGCTGTGTTGCTGCTCGACCAGCGACCGCCGGTGGTGCTATCGGTAAGCGTGCGTGTAGATCCTACACAAACGCTTGCAGTACCCATAATAGGCGCTACGAATGTGCCGGTAACAGTAACTGTTTTTACTGCAGAGCAGCCTGATCCGAGTGTATAATAAATATTAACAACGCCGGGCAATACGCCGGTTACAATGCCAGTAGTTAGGCCAACCGTAGCAACTGAAGGATTAGAACTGCTCCATGTACCGCCGCCGGTAGCATCGGTAAGTGTAATAGATGATCCTGCTGCTACGCTCGATGAGCCTGATATAGCTGCCGGAGCCGGGCTAATGGTAACGATAGTTGTCACGAAGCTGGTGCCTATTCTGTAAGTGATTGTTGCTGTGCCAGCTGCTACGCCGGTTACAACGCCTGTAGAAGAACCTACAGTAGCTACACCGGTATTGCTGCTTGTCCATGAGCCGCCGCCCACTGAATCGGTAAGTGTAGAAGTTGTGCCAACACAAAATGATGTAATTCCGCCAATTGGGCCAGGGGTGGCGCCGCCTGTCACAGTGATTACGTAGGATACGCGACAACCAGTAGATAATGTATAGTAAATAGTGCAAACACCTGGCGCTACGCCAGTAACAAGACCTGTGCTGATGCCAACTGTTGCTACCGCTGTATTGCTACTGCTCCATGTTCCGCCAGAAGTTGCATCTGTCAGTGTCATAGACGAGCCTGCGCCAACAGTTGTAGGACCACTGATGGCTGAAGGATTAGGGTATACAGTAAATACTGTAGTTACCATTCTTGTACTAACAATGTAAGTTATCATTGTAGTACCTGCTGATACTCCGGTAACTACGCCCGATGTTAAACCAATAGTAGCGACACCTGTGTTGCTGCTGCTCCAGGTTCCGCCGGTTGTGCTGTCGCTCAAAGTTGATGTTTGCCCAACGCAAGCATGTGTAATTCCCGAAATGGGACTTAACCCGCCTATAACATTGATAGTAAAAGAGCGGGCGCAACCTGTAGGTAATACATAGTATACATTGCACACACCCGGACCAACGCCTGTTACAACACCGGTGGTTGCATTTACGGTAAGAATAGATGGGCAACTGCTTGTCCATGTGCCGCCCGGAGTGGCATCGCTGAGCGGTGTAGTGCCGCCTACAGATAGCGTAGAGCTACCTGTGATTACTGCAGGCAGTGGGTTTACAGTAAACGACTTAGTAACAGTAGTTGTACCAACAGTGTAAGATATAACTGTAACGCCCGGCGCTATGCCATAAACGACTCCCGACGTATAGCTTACACTGGCTATGGTAGTATCTCTGACTGCCCACCAACCTCCTGTGGTAGAATCGGTGACTGTTACGGTTGATCCAACGCAAACGCTGGACGGCCCCCCTATAGGACCTTGGGCGAATGACGCCATCGAGAGGATCAATCCTAAAAATGTTAGGATAAATAATTTTCTCATGTTTTTTTGATTTTGTGTGTGGTTAATAATAAAGGTTTAAGTCAGCTGTTAAGTTTATTGTTACTATCTGTGATTTATTTCTAAAAATGACATTCATGTGATAGACGGTTATTTAGGGTAATTCGTTGGCGTTGAGCACACTTATTTTGTTGAAAAATTGACAATTATTTTACGTTTTGGTTAATAGCGTAGATTGTATGTTTGTAAATGATAATTCGAATGTTCGCTTAGCGTTACTACCTTACTATTTCTAACTTTTCAATATGGTATACTTCTTCCGATTCTATTGTTAACTGATACAATCCAACCGCAACCGCAGACACATCTACAATGCCGGAACCATGTATCGTTTCTTTTAGCGCCTGTTTGCCCAACATATCCGTAAGTATAACTTTGGTTTCCTGATTATTTTTTTGTTTAGTTACTATCGTTAACTTGGTTGAAGCCGGATTTGGGAATACGCTAACAGAGCCCGGAGTCGCAATTGGCGTTATGCCTGTTGCTGTTAAAGGACGAATAATACGCGAAATAGTATACTGCTTAAAGCCGATGGTATTTGTTCCTGGCTTAGAATCTGATAGCGCTATCGGTGTATATGGCGTAGTTTTATAAGCATATTCTTCTGGGCAAATAATGTAAGTGTTATACCCTAAATGGTTGAAAGTAAAATCGCCCGACCCATTTGTGTAGGTGTAAGTAAGTATCTTATTGTTTGCATCTTTCAAATAGACCAGTATATCTGAAACGGGTATATCGCCAGATGTGCCCTTCCCAGCCCCAGATGAAATATGGCCACCCAGAAATCCGGTACCCGGCGGCACTATGCCATAAATCATATTTATGTCCAGTATTTCAGTGGCATGGTTGTGAATAATAGTTGTTGCGGAATCCCAATGTGTATTGGAGTAGCCATAGGTGGGTATATATCCTGACGAACCCGGTGCGCTACCGTATACAAGTTTGGCTTTCACCAGATAATTGCCATCGGGTATGTTGTCAAATTCGTAATATGGTCTACCTCCGTCTTTGCAAGATATTGTAGAGTCCATTGCGATTAGCGTACTATCTATCGGGTCGTATTGTATCAGCCATACCTTTAGTTCAAGGGAATCGGGGGCTGGCCCGGAAAAAGAGATATGTCCTGCTATTCTGTTGCCCTGCAATACTTGTGTAGCAATACCTGCGCATCCGGTAGTAGGGTCTGTTCCGGCTACGCTATAAGTGTTGGTAGCAGATGGATAGATTATTGTGTTAGCGCAACTGGTGCAAAGCACGCCTGTAGCGGGCGACCAATTATAAGCAGCTGCGCCATGCGCAGATACTGTATAATATCCGCCGCAATCAGCTAAGGTAGCTGTTGCAGTAACCGTGGGTAGTCCCACAACGGTTACGGTGGTATATGCATTACAGCCATAGCCTAACGAGTAGGTTATAGTTACAACGCCGGGAGCGACACCAGTAACAACTCCGCTTGTACCGCCTATAGTAGATATTGAGGCAATTCGTGCATTGCTGCTGTACCACAATCCGCCAAATGCTGTATCGTTCAGCGTTGTTATAGCATTTACACATAAATACCCTGAGCCAGTTATAGCGCCCGGCGACAATACCGACATGATTGCGGTATCCCTAACGGTGTCGGGGCGAGCGCATGCTGCATTGCTGGTTAAGGCTACTACTATTGTTTCGCCATCGGTGGGATAGTCGGCAAATGTTGATCCCGACGATACAGTAATTCCATTTTTCGTCCAGGTAAAAACAGGCGAGGTACCGCCGTTTACGGGTATAGCAGTATAGGTAGTATAAACGCCCGTGCAAACGGTATCGCCGGGGCGTGTATTGATAGTAACTGTAGGTATCACAAATGGATCTATTACAATTGCTACCGAATCGGTCATCATTTGTTCGCAACCTGTAACTACATTTCTTGCTTTCACTTTGTAGTACCCAGTATCGTGATGTATGCCAAAATGTAATGGTGTACCTGTGCTGCCGGCAATTGCAGTACCAATGGCTGTTGAGCCTCTGTATAGCAGGTATTCTATACCGGTGTTAGAATTATCTAAATTTATAGGCAATCCTGAACCGCCGCTGCAATAATGGCCGCCTCCGGTTACCGTGTGAGCACCGGGAAGGCTGTTCACATTTATCACTGCGCTACCCGCCATAGTGCTAATGCATCCTGTTGTAGTGTTACTTGCCACTACTGTGTAGTTGCCAACGCTCGTAAAAGCGCCAAAACTAAAAGCGCCGCCAGTGCCGCTACGAGGTATGGAAACCGGAATACCATCGCGATACAATTGATAATTTATCCCCAGTGTTGAGTAGGAAAGACCTACTGGCCTGCCGGTACCGCCGCTGCAATAATTACCGCCGCCAGTTGTGGTCCACGCAATCGGTAATGGGTTGATATTGGCTATTGCATACCTGTTGCAGCCAGTGCCAATTGAGTAAGTGATAATTGCAGTACCGGCGCTCAGTCCGCTGAGCGTTCCGGATATTGAACCAATAGTTGCCACGGCAGGCGAACTGGAGCTCCATACGCCTCCGGAAACGGTGTTGGACAACGTAGAAGTTGTTCCCTGGCAAATATAGGTAGTACCCGTGATGACATCAGGACCCGGCGTTACAGATATTATAGCGCTACCTGCCATAGTTGCGTTACATCCGGTAGTTGCATTTATTGCCTCAACCGTTGCGGTACCCGGAATAATAAAAGAACCTAAACTAAGCGCTCCGCCGGTTCCGGGTAACGGTGCGCCGTAATTAACGCCATCAATTTTCACCTGATAATTAACGCCCGAATTTGATCCGCTTAAGGTAACAGGTACGCCAGCTCCGCCCATGCAATACGCTCCGCCGCCCGAAACGCTATATGTTACGGGAAGTGGGTTAATATAAACGCTTGCAGATCCATACATAGTCGCTGTGCAACCCGATATGCGATTTGTTGCAATAACAGTATAAGTTCCCGGGGTATAAGCGCCAAAATCTAATAAGGTACCGGTACCGGCAAACGTCCCAATTATACTTGTACCATTGTATAGCGTGTAGTCATTATCTGTACCAGAGTTGGACAAAGTAATAATTGCGCCCGCAGTACCAGCGCAATAGCCGCCGCCGCCCGACACGCTAACTGTATCTACATTGGGCAATGGCATACGGTTTATAGTAGCCGAACCGGTCATAATTGTTGAACAGCCGGTAGAGGGTATATTGGCAATAACGGTATAAACACCCGGAATGGTTCTCGACCCGAAATCAATTAATGAGCCTGTACCGCTAACCCAAAAGCTACTTGGAGTTGCGCCTCTGTATAGTTTATATTGTTCGCCTACTGCCGAGCCATCAATGCCTATACGCATTCCGGGTCCTCCGGCACAATACGATCCTCCGCCTGTGGTTGTGAATATCGAGGGTATTGGATTGACAAGGATTGTTTTAGTAACGAAGCAGCCTGAAGTTAATGTGTAAGTAATAGTTGTTGTACCCGCCATCACTCCGGTTACATCGCCCATTGTTGGGTCTATAGTAGCAATAGTCGGGTTGGCGCTTGCCCATAATCCACCGGTTACTAAATTGGAAAAGGCGCTAGGGCTGGCAACGCATACGCTACTTGGTCCAGTTATAGCGCTCGGCATCACGTTTATACTTACTGCCGTGGTTACAAAACAACTGCTGCCGATTGCATAAGTAATAGTTGTAGATCCAACGCCGATACCCGAGACTATACCAGTTGTATATCCTACGGTGGCTATGCCCGGAGCGCTGCTGGTCCATGTGCCGCCGCTTGTGGCGTCTGTTAGCGTAGCGCCATATCCCACACAGATTGACGATACTCCGGCAATAGGCGCCGGAGTCACATTGACAGTTACAGAGGTTGTTGTAATGCAGCCAGTGGGGAGTACATAGGATAGTATAGAAACACCGGGCATCAACCCGTTACAAATACCCGAAGCGCTACCTATTACAGCTACAGCGATATTACTACTTGTCCAGGCGCCACCCGAAATAGACGGTACAAATGTTGTTGGGGCGCCAGTGCAAACACCGGGGCCACCCGATACTGAGGCAATGGGATTGCAAGAGATCGTTGTAGTAGTAAAGCAACCAGTAGGTAATGTATAGGTTATGGTAGCAGCGCCAGCGCTAATAGCTGTAACAATACCAGCGCCGCTTATTGTAGCTACCGACAAATCGCTGCTACTCCATACGCCTCCAGTTGTGGAGTTAGTCAAAGTAACATTGCTGCCAACACATACTGTTGTTGCTCCAGTTATGGGCGCCGGTAATGGATTGACTGTAAATAATAGTTGAGTATAACAACTGTTTGGCAATATGTAGGAAATATTAGCTGTACCTGCTGCTATACCTGATATTAAACCCGAAGTAGACCCTAAAGTAAGGGCCGCGATAGAAGGACTTGATGTGGACCAATAGCCGCCGCTTGTCGTGTCTGTCAAAAGCGCTGTGGATCCAATACAAGCTTCGCTTGTTCCGGAAATAGCTGCGGGCGTTGTGTTAACGGTCAATACTTTAGTAGACACGCAACCCGTGCCCAATGTATAAGACACTATTGCTGTTCCACTTGATACGCCTGTTACTATGCATAATACAGAGCCGGACAGTGATATAGTAGAGCTTGGCGTATACCATACGCCGCCGGCTATGCTTGAACTCAAAGAAATACTACTACCCATACACAATGTGGAAGGACCTGACAACGTAGCCAATGGGCTGACGGTTACCGTTCTTGCAGCTCTGCAACCCGTAGATAATGTGTAGTAAATATTTGCTGTACCTGCCGATACACCGGTTACAATTCCGGTAAGTAAACCAACGGCGCCTATAGCGGGGTTAGCGCTCGACCATGATCCTCCAGTGGTTGTTGTGCTTAAAACTGAATAGCTACCAACACACACACCTGCAGTTCCGGTAATGGGAGCCGGGGTTGGATTTACCGAGACGGTAAACACGCTGCTGCAACCGGATGGAAGTTGGTAGGTCAACACACAAAGGCCCGGCGATATGCCCGATGCTATTCCTGTGGATAGACCCACAGTCGCTATCGTTGGCGATCCGCTTGTCCAGTAGCCGCCGGGGTTAATATTAGCGTATGGCGATGAGGAACCCACACACATATAACTTGGCCCTGTAATAGGGGCAGATGGATTAACAGTTATTACAGTTGTTGTCTTGCAACCTGTATTGAGCCGGTATATTATCGAAACCGTATCTGCGCCAATGCCTGTTGCTAACCCGGTTAGAGAATCTATTGTAGCAATAAGCGGGTTGATGCTATACCATCTCCCCAATGCGGTACTATCTGTATAGGTAGCTGTAGCGCCTTCGCAAAGGGCTGATGGGCCAACTATTGGTCGGGGTAGGGGATTGACGGTAACAACTCGGGTGGCAACGCCTATCCCGTCGGTATAGGTAATGGTAGTAGTACCGGCGCTAACGCCAGTTACCACACCCGATAACGAACCTACTACGCCCACAGCGGTATTGCTGCTTAACCAGTGGCCGCCAATGGTGGTATCAGAAAGTGTAGTGTTCGTTCCTACGCACAAGTAGGCGGTTCCCGTAATGGGACCGATTGCCTGCGCAAGGACTGAGTAAAGTATAAGGAGCAATATAATGCTGTACGACTTCATTAATGGTAATTTAATTTGGTTGATAGCGGTTAATAGAATTCAGGGTTCTCAACCTGTTACATAAATTGCTCTTTATAACAGGCGTAAAAATCAATAGAAACGTTAGTTTTTTTATCAAATATTTCTTCCATAGGGTTGTTTTGCGCACTTCGGCGTGTCGGAATTGTCCTGCAATCGCCTGAGTTTTTGTGTTTTTTTACAAACATTTTTTTCTTCAAATCATCCAGTATTCTTTGGTCTTTTACTTTTTATTAGAGTTTTATTATACATTTTGATGCTATTGTTTTGTTGTTTTCGTCAATGATATTAAGGTAATATGTTGCGTTAGGTAGATTGCTGATGTCGATGGCATTAACGCCTTTTACTTTCAACAAAGTCCGCCCTTCTGCTGTTAGCAGTTTTACAAATACCGGTTTGCACCAGTCGATGTACACTTGTGTGGTAGCAGGGTTGGGGTAAATACTAATATCCTCCGGTTTGCAGCCTTCACAAAATATTGGGTCTGATTTAGCTTTGCATCCGGCATCATTAGCTATCGTTACTGTATAAGCGCCGGGCATAAACACTATCAGCGAATCATAAATAGCGCCTGAAATAGTTGCTCCGTTCATGCTCCACTGATAGGCTGCGTATGGGGTTGTTGTAGTCAGCAAAAACTTGTCATGTTTTACAACAGGAGGGTCGGGTAGTGGCGCAACGTTTATGTGTTTTTCGGCAATATCTGTACCGCATGCATTGGCAATTTTATATCCTATCGTCACTTCGCCGGTTGCTAAACTCCTTACTATACAATTATGATTGTCGGTGAATAGTTGCGCTATCGGGCTATTGGTTATCCATGTTCCTCCATCACGATGGTCAAACAAATTAATTTCACTACCCAAACATACTACGGTGTCGCCCACAATGTAGCCAGCATAAGGGAACGTATCAATAACTAATGGATGAACAGATACGGCAGTGCAAAAGCTGTTGCTTACAGTGTACTTTACCGTATCTACACCTACTGTAAAACCGGTAAGGCGACATCCGCCGGCTATTGGCGCAATAGTGGCATTCCCAAATACTATGCTCCATGCGCCGCCAGAAACTGAATCGAGAAGGTCGGTAGTATAACCGATGCAAACACTTGAATTACCAATTATTTTGCCTGCATCCGGCTTAGGATTTATGATCACTTCGTGCGAAGTAGTAACGGAACTGCATAGATTGTGCACGGTATATATTATTGTATCAATTCCCGGTGTTAGGCCGCGCACCAATCCTGATGTATTTACTGCCGCTTTACCATTGGTAACCGACCATATGCCGCGCCCTACCGTGTCGGTTAGTTTTATAGCGCCGTCTTCGCAAACCGCTCCCGGCCCCGTTATTATTCCGGCATTGGTCAATAGTGGTATCACGGTTACGTAAATAGTTGTAATGTCGGTGTACGAGCCATTGGTTACTTTTACAAGAAAGGTATCAAAACCTACATATCCAGTTGCGGGGCGGTAATACAGGCCTGCAGGAATTATTGTGCCGCCAGTGGATATGGCGCTATAGGTAACATTGACCGACCCATGTTTGGGTGGAGCAGCTACAGACCAGTTGTCATTATTGCCGGGGTCAAAATCTGCTATAGAAAGAAGCGAGTTAATAGATTTTCCGGTGTCGTTATAGCAAACTGGTAGGTTCTGAAATCTACCTTGAGTGAAATACAGGCGCTTTAACGTACTTATCTTTCTTATACGTACGTTTATCATGTCTGATAAGTATATGTTATCCGTTTCGTCCATTGTAACAGCTATAGGTCTGTTTAGCTGTGCCGCCGCTGCTGGCCCGCCATCGCCCGAAAAGCCATAACTATCGCTGCCTGCAATAGTGGAGATATTACCGGCGTTGTTTACTTTACGAACGCGATTGTTCTGTAGGTCTGTAATGAAAATATCGCCGTTTCGGCATGCATAAATTCCGGTGGGTTGGTTGAGTTGAGCAAGGGTAGCTGCTAAACCGTCACCGCTAAAGCCGCGTACGCCATTTCCGGCAAATGTGGTGATAATACCCGACGGCGTTATTTTGCGCACTTTGTTGCTTAGCCCATCGCACACAAAAATGTTGCCGTTTTCGTCGGCTGCAATACCGAGCGGTGAGCCTAATCGGGCCAAAGTAGCCGGACCATTATCGCCTAACGATCCTGCTGTGCCCATTCCGGCATAGGTGGTTATTATGCCAAACGTATCTACTCGTCTTATTCGCCGGTTGTTAAGATCGCTAAAAAAAATGTTTCCATTAGCATCTGTTGCTATGCCAAATGGTGGGCCAATATTGGCGGCGGTTGCAGCGCCGTTATCGCCGCCATACCCCGATGTGCCTGTACCGGCTATAGTGGTTATTATTCCTCCGGATACTTTTCGTATTCTGTAATTAGATTGGTCTGAAATGTACAGATTTCCCTTTCTATCAACTGCAATTGCCCAGTTATCATCTAGCTTAGCGGCTGTTGCAGGTATGTTGTCGCCATTATAGCCTTTAGCGCCTGTACCGGCAATTGTGGTAATTATACCTGCCGGCGATACTTTGCGCACGCAGTAGTTCCGTTGGTCATTTATGTAGAGGTTGCCAAAAATATCTGTTGTCAGCGATGTAGAAGAATCCAAAGTGGCGTTGGTAGCCGGTCCGCCATCGCCTGTATACCCTATCAAACCCATTCCGGCATATGTACTAATGTTTTGTCCTAAAATGCCGCAGGCCGGACAAAACATAATAGCAATGACAGCGAATAAGCAAAAAACACGATTAAGGTATAGGATCCTTTTCATTGCTCCGGTTTTGGCTTATATCATAAAAAGTAAGTAGGAGTAAATGTTTTTGAGCATTTATCAGGTTTGATTGGAGATGAAATAATGATGCATAAAATAGTGTTTATTTAGGTATGCCATTGTGGCGGTAATTCAGCTGTTGAAACAGTAACTGATTATATTTAAGTTAATGCTTTACGCAAATCTAAGCTATTTACAACCAAAAAGGAAACGTTGTACAGACATTGTTTTGTAGTTTTTTGCTACATTTCGAGGAGCCCATTTTTGGGTCGACTCCAGTATTTTTTCGTTTGTTTTGATCCGCACAGCGCATAAAAACAAAGCCCGTATTTCGCTTTAATTGCAAAATACGGGCTTAAGTGGCAATCGGATACTGCCTGATAGAGAGGTTATTGTAAGGTTTACTTTTGGTAATTTAGCTTTTGATAGTTTTTACAAGGGCTATGTGGTATGTAGGGTTATTTTGATAATTTATATCCGATGGATAAACGTAAATAGGTGGCAGATAGGGCGCTGTTTAAGTCATATCCTGCTTTAATATCTTGTTTTGCTTGATTTTTTTGGATCATTGCATCTACCAACCAATGTTTGTTTAAGTTATAGGTTACTCCAGCATTAAAACCCATCCTTATGTCATTTGTGGTAGTATGTTTTATAGCGCCACCGTATTCCGATAAGGTGTTTTGTCCAGTGTAGGATATTACTTGCTCTATAGGTAACGGTTGTGCACTGTTTCTGCTTTCGTTGACTACATCGGCAGATTTTACAATGTCCGATACGGTTGTCGTACGTTCGGTTAATGTTGTAGCCTGACTGTAGACTACGTTCAATCCACCATATACAGCAAGTTTTTGCGACACGGCATATTTCAACATTACAGGCAATTCAGTTTCAATGTAGCTACCGCTCATTGTATTTGTTTTTACAATTGAATCGTGCGTTTGCTTGTAATTGTACTTTGTTTTGTAGATATCGTAAGTAGTGCCGCCATCTATGTAGGTGGTTATGTCGCTTTCGCCTACTTGGTTAATACTGCTCGATTTTATTTGGTAATAATTAACGCTGTTCAGTTGTTTTGAGTTGATTGAAGCATATTTAATTGCCGGTTGAATACCCACAGCCAGTTTAGCGCCCAATTTGTAGTACACATATGGGGCAACTGCGTATTTGCTTGCGGCATCGTTATTCATTCCGGTTTCGTAGCCCATTTTTACGCCAAATTCAAATTTTCTGCATATAGAATTCTTTGTTTTGGCGCTGTTTTTTTGTTCAGATTTTGCTTGTTCTGCCGTTTTTTCTTCTTTCTTAGGTAGCGGTGGCGCTTCAGTTTTTACATCTGCTTTTTTTGCTTGCAGCAGGTCATTTGTACCCGCAACATTATCTGCTTTGTTAGATGAATTCCAGCTTGATTCGTTAGTATTATTCGTTTTGTTTGTTTTGTGTAATGCGCTGGCGCTATTTTTTACCTGATAACGTGCAACCTCTTTTGTATTTCTGTTAGATGCTTGCCTATTGTTAATGAGGTTTGTATTAGCCACAAAATGTCCCGATTTTGGTCTGCTAACTGGTTCAGTATTTACTTTCTGTTGATTTTGATTAGCGTTTTCAGTATTGGTAGCAGGCACACCGCTTTGTGCGGTTTTAGATTCCACAGCTACTGCATTGCTGCTTGCATCAATATTGTGTTCATTGTTGGCACTTGGCTCCGTTGTTTTGGCTGTAGCGCCCGGTTGGTATTGTGCGGTTGCCAATACAGAGTTGTCTGCCTGCGATTTTTTTATCAGCGACAAACCGAACAGTAATATAAGTGATACCATTGCAAAATGCCACATCCATCGGTATGGCTTACCAGATATCGGCGTTTGTAATCCGTCGAGCCTCTTTTCTAAATCTTCCCAAACTTCAGGGGGGGGAGTTTCGGTGTAGTTACCTAACTTCTCCCTGAAAAAATCATCTATATGCTTTCGATAGTTTTTCACGGTTATATGTTTATTTCATGAACGTATTTAGTTTCTCTTTTAATCGCCTTCTTGCATCGTTTAGGTGCCATCGGCAATTGTTTTGCTTTATGTTGAGTAGTTGTGCTATTTCTTTATGCGAATAGTTTTCAAAAACAAAAAGGTTGAACACTTCCCTTTGAGCATCTGGTAATGTTTCTATTACCTTAAGTAGCTCCTTATGACTTATTTTTTCTACCGATTCACTATTAATATATGCGTCCTCTGGCTGAACTTCTTTGAAGTTTTGAATGTCTTTCTTGTTTTTTCGCAAGTGGTCGGTTACGGTGTTTACCACAATTCTCCGTATCCACCCCTCAAAAGCTCCCTGAAACGAATACTGATGCAGATCTCTGAATATCTTAAAAAATGCGTCGTTCAGTATCTCTCTGGCTACCGGTTCGTTATTGAATATTATTTTCTTAATTATGCCATAAGCTTCCGGCGCATATTTATCATACAATTTTTTCTGGGCGCTACGCGAATGATTGAGACAACCTTGTATAAGAATAGTCAAATCATCTTGTGCAGATGATTGAGTATCTGGTGTAGAAAAGGTGCCGCCTACATTCATTACAGTGTCCAAGGTATTATCTATGATGTTTTATGCATGGCTTCATTACTAAATTGCTAATGAAGCGGTTATCCGTTTTTTAATAGGCGATTAAAGACAGGGAAATGTTAGTATTTCTGAAAAAAATACTGTGCAGTACTTGTGAGCGCTATAGGTGATGATTCAATAAGTTGTAAATGTAAATATTATGGAGCAGGAATGGATTAAAGTTGATCAGTGCAATGCAAATAAATGGCGTTACAAACGAAAATAGATAAGCGCCCGGTTTCTGCCCGGGCGCTTATCTATGTAATAAGTTTATTAATTGGCGCCTACCGTACTAAGCGCTTTCTGTGCGTCGGCCATTATATCAGTTTCAGATAGTATGCCGTTAGTCATTCTGATACTCTTTATAAAACCAGAATATGGGTTATCTCTGATCTTTTGATTCCCAATCATTATTGGCGTTTCACTGTTTATGTACGGTGAGCCACCTGTGGCTACGGTACCCAACAACTTTCCGTTATCATAAACCTTTAGATTATCTTTTGTAACTGTTATCGCCAATACATGCCATTTATTTTGCTCCATATCAAATACCAGATTGGGCATTTCAGCGCGCCCATTGCTAAACCCAAAAACAAATTTGTCCGGGAATGCGCCGTTTGCTTGTAAAATAAATCCTTTTTGCCCGTCGTGACGGCTAAAATTGGTGAGTAGGGTAGCGCTCGGGCGTTGCTGTCCTATAGGTTTTGTTACTACTTCTATTGTAAACTCATCCTGTAGCTTTATTCCGGCATGATTTATACTGTATGCTGGTAACGTATCTGCAATAGCTATATTATATACATCGGTTGGTAGTTTAGGCAAACAAGATGGTAGGTTTTGTTTGGAGATAGCCATCATATCATTTTTTATTACACTTCTGTTATAGTCGAGATAAGGTAGGTAATCTTCGAGATTTTGACCCATATACCGCGTGTTCATAACTATGTAATAATCCTTGTTGATTAAATCTTGCATAAGATCAATAAGATCTTTTTTGTACACCCATGCCGCGCACGGATTAAAGTATCCTTGAGGAACATAGTTGCCATAGTAGTAGAAATAAAAATCGTAATAAAAATCAAAAAAATACACCTTTTTGCTGTTGTTGGTAATTTGCTTTATAGCGGCTGAGTCCATAGTGAAGAACTCAAATGGATAACTGAATTTGGATTCCAGCAAGTTGGAATACTGGATTTTTGTTTTTTCAGATATTCTGTCTGAATAGAAAAAGCCGATCAGCCCAACCATAAGCGCCGGTAACAACAAGGCAAGCCTGTGCCGAGAAACGAGCGGAGATTTTGTCTGTGTTACATCCGTACTTTTTTTGTTTTTGGTGTCGCTTGTTGGTTTTGTAGCGCTGCTGGCTTGTTGTTTAGGTGACAAAAAGATAAGAATGTCGAAAATAACAAATGCCGCCAACATAAGGATTCCCGAAATGTTGAGTATGTTGTTTTCGTGGCTGCGACCGAAGAAATACACAGAGTTGCCAATAAGCAATAGCACAATAAAAGCTGCGATAGAAACATATTTTTCTTCGAGTTTGTTGCGATAAAAAAACAGAAGACCCACAAGGCAACTAATAATTAATGGAGCATACCAATAGAATGATATTTTAGAGATTGGCAACATACCTATGCCCAATTCGCGGTATACCAAGGCGCTTGGAGAGAACATTTCTTTGAAAAGGATGTAGCACAGCGCGATAGAGGCAATAGATAATCCGATGTTGATACCGTTAGCGCGTAAATGTTTTACGAATAGAGCGCCTATGGTTTTCCCATTTAGGTTTTTTTCAGCGGCAAGATTGACAATATCCAGTGCAAAAAGAGCGCATAGTAACTCAACATAGGCTCCCAAATAAATTAAACCCAGGTTGCGATGAAATAGTACTAACAAGCCAAGGCAAACACCCAATAACCAATGATGAATTCCTTTTTTGTGTGCGACAAACACCAATATTAACCACAGATCCAAACGAATTGGCGTTACCTGAAATACACTTGGATTATCTGACCAAACACTGTAAAAACGTACAAGTATCAGCGCAACAATAAAGAACGTAGAAAGACCCTTTGATTTGAAAAATTTGTCGGCAAAGAAAAAACAACCAACGTAGAACAAAAAGAATGTTATTTGCCCTATGTACGGAATTAGCTCAATGGAATTTCCTGATTTCATACATGCCAAAGCGAGATAGGACAGTAGCATGTCGTATTGGAAGTATATATCAGATACTTTAAAACCATGTTGCAGGCGGTAGGCCGGAGCCAAAATATACATGAGGTCGGTAAGGCTGGGTGGGGCTATTGCGATAAGACCTGCAAATGCCGCAAAAACCACTACGATAATTTTTGATGCAATACTGTTTTTCTGGTACAAAGCATATAATCCTACAGATAGCAAAGCAAAGAAAATGGGTATAACGATATTTGAACCGTTGATACTGGGTATTGGCGGATAGAAACCAATGTTATATAAGTACAGTCCGCAAGCGCCAAGCAATACGCTGGCCACCGCCATGAATATATTGTTGTTTTGTTTTAACTTAACCAATACCGGAGTAATGATCAGCGTCAGTAAAACATTGGCGAGCATCATAGAATAGAGCACAAAGGTCTCAGAGCCGTCGTGTTCATATATGTATGCGCGCGTCATTAAGGTGAACTCGTAGGCTGCATGTTTGGGATTGGTAGACCAAATTTTTGCCGAAAGTGCATAAAATACAGTCCATAACACACAACTAATGGCGCCTGCAATGAGTATTGTTTCTGTGAAACGTAGCTTATTCAATTCTTGCGCATCCGCTTTTTGATTTTTCGAAGCATTAAAAGCAGGAATAAAGAATGCAGCTACCAGCGATAAAAACAACAGAAAAGTAAAGGTGCGCGAAGCGTTTTGATTAGCAAGACTTGTATCGAGCGCGGTGAGTTGATCGTTCATCGTACCCTTTGGGTCGGCTTGTTTTATTTTATCAACAAGCGATTCAGCTTCTTTCAATTTGCCAGCCTGGGTGTATACGTAAAATAACTTGGGGTATATTTCCGCCATGTTTGGATTTAGTTTCATGGCTTTTTCTCCAAACAGAATCGACGAGTCCCAAACATGTTTTACGGCATATACGTGGCTTAAATAAAAATACAGCGCAGGGTCTTCGCCATTTTTTAGCTCATTATTTATTAATGCTATTGTTTCGTCATATTTATAGGCATTGAGCAATATGCCTATATGCTCGTTAAACTTTTGCTGGCGTGCAGCCTGATCTACATTTGGCGTACCTGCCGGTTGTTGAGAAAAACCGGTAAAAGCCGAAAAAACAAAAAGAATGGATAGGGCAACTTGTCGAATGAATTTTAGCATATACCTTTTGTCGTATTTAATAGATGTTTTGCAGTGCATATTATTTTGTATTCCTAAATCGATAACCAGATTTTGTTGCGCAATATAATAAACCATCACCTCTTAAAATTGGGTAATGATTCCAAAATTATTATCGTCGGAAAATCAAAGATATTAATTCCTGAAAATATACAATGCTTGACAGGAAAATATTGGCGGGTGTTGACACTCAGAAGTTAAGCGGCTGGAAAAGCAACAAAAAAAGTAGATCCTACACCCGGCTCGCTTTCGAACCAGATGCGACCATGTTGGTAATCTGTAAAATCTTTACACAACAATAATCCTAACCCTATTCCTTTTTCGTTGTTGGTGCCATAGCTCGATTTCGTCTTCAACGAAAAAATACCGGACTGTTTTTCTAATGGTATGCCTACGCCAGTGTCTTTCACAGATAGAACTACTTCTTCGCCTTTGCATTCGGCCGAAATGGTAATTTCACCATTTTCGCGCGTGAATTTTATTGCATTATTTACAAGGTTGCGCAATATGATTCTGGTCATTTCGTAGTCGCACAGCGCAACTGCATTCTCTGTATTGCCTTTTTTTAAGTTTACTTGTTTTTTTGCCGCTATTGTTATTTTCGCATTTAACGACTCATCTATTACAGAATTCATATCTACATTTACGAGCGTCACCTTTACGCCATTCATCTGGTTTCTGGCCCAAGTCAGCATATTGGCAAGCATTTCAGACGCGTACCTGGTTTTTTCCAGAAGCTCGTTTTCTATTTTTCGTCGGTCTTCTTCTGAAAGTAAATCACTCGACATGATCTCTAAATACCCTGTTAGCGAATCAATTGGCGATTTTAGATCGTGAGATACTATTGAGAACAGTTTATTTTTTTCATCGTTTAGCAATTCAAGCTGCGCATTTTTTTCTTTTATCTGTTCGTTTTGATCCTGAATAGCATTAGCGCGTTTTTCAGCAAGCGTCCTTTCTTGATCGAAGCTTTTACGTAAATAACGTGTGATTGCAAATGTAAACGTCAGCGCCGCAATGTAGGTTACGCCGGTATCTAAGAAACGATCTGTTCTGTTTCTATAAGCATCAGTTACAAAATCCGGATTGAAATATTCAAAAACAAGTAAACCAATAGCAATAGATGAATTTAAGAATATCCATAGTACATAATCTCTGGCTTTACCTATCGCTACAAGCAGGTGAAATACGAGGAAAAACATGCACATTGTTGGGCCATTAATCCCTGAATTGAAAAAATAATTGGATACCAACAATCCGTAGGCAACTGTTGCATAAATCTGTATTCCGGTCTGATATCGTTTTTTTACTCTCGAATAATAATAGAGTATTGAAAGAACAGAAATGGTGGCGATTAGTATAACAAAGTACGGGTAAATGCCTAAGTATAAGTTGAATGAAATTCCGTATAACAATATAGCAAATGAAACAACGCATGTATAATTGAATACCCGATTTTCCATCGAGAACTCAACGGGGTCGCCTGTAAGCGTTTGCCAAAATTTTGTAGGTTTATTACCTTTTGTTACTTCCATATTTTATTACGTCACTACTGCCTGATAATCAATTGGGATTACAATAGAATGACAATTCATTTGTAAAATTAAGTTTTATTTTCAGGTAATTCAAATGTATGTTTCGTTTAGCTCCAATGCCTTCAATCAAACATATTTACCTTGTCGTATAAGTATAAGTTTCTATTCGTTGTCTTGTTGTTCCAATGTTTTTATACTATTAATCGATATAAAGTTAACTGACTTGGATATTCCGGTTGCTGACAGAGATCATTTACGTCAATAATTGTCAAAAATGAGGCGCTAATCAGCGCAATATATGAATGCTGGAAAATTGATACCTGATTTTAGTCAGTTATTGTTGTGATAAAAATCAGGTCTTTTTATGATAATAACTGGCATTTTCGTAGCTACTATGCCCGACGAAATAAGTAACGAAAGCCAGTTTTCTTTGATTTTAAAAAAAATCAGGGTACTTTTAGGCATGCCATTTAGCGCGTTAAATAACGAATCATTTCAGGCCTTGTTCAATTATGCCAGCATTGGTATCTTAATTACCAATTCTAAAGGCGAGGTACTGATGGCAAATAAATATGTTGAACATCAATTTGGTTATGCAGAGCAGGAGATAATTGGCAGTAAGGTAGAAAAATTTATCCCGCCAAGGTATAAAGAACGCCACGTACACCATAGAGAGAAATATACAAACGACCCGCATAGCCGACCTATGGGTTTGGGTATGGAGCTATCTGGCCTACGAAAAAACGGCACTGAATTTCCGGTCGAGGTCAGTCTGGGCTATTACAAGATTAAAGAGGAAAATTATGCGCTTGCGTTTGTAAACGACATTACCCAGCGTAAGGAAACAGAGCAAGCAATAAAGCAGCTTAATGCGCACCTGGAACAAAAAGTAAAGGAAGACACCCAGTCGCTGGCGCTTACGGTGCAGCAATTAAGCAATCAGATAAAAGAAACTGAACGTAAAGATCTGGAGTTGCAACGGGTGAATAATTTCCTGAACAATATATGGAATCACGCCGGCGCCATCATTTTTGTTTGCGATAATACTGGGTTAATTCAGTTTTTTAATCCTGCGGCCGAATCGGCGCTTGGTTACAAAGCCGACGAGATTGTGAATGTCCACTCTCTTACCAAGTTTCATGTAGAGGAGGAGCTGCATGCTAAGGCTTTCGAATTGTCTTTAAAACTTGGCCGACCGATAAAACCTGATTTTCAGGTTTTTAACGCCATTAGCGAAATTAATGAAGGCCCCAATCAGGAGTGGCACTATGTACGCAAAGACGGCGCCATGTTTTATGTTTCGCTCGATGTAACGCCGCTTAAAGACTCCCGCAATGTAGTAACGAGTTATCTGGGTATAGCTATAGATATATCTGAAAAAAAGAAGGCCGAAGGGGAGTTGCGCACAGCGTTGCAAAAGGAAATGGAGCTAAATGAGCTGAAATCGAGGTTTGTATCTATGGCTTCGCACGAGTTTCGCACACCGCTCAGCGCAGTGTTGTCGTCAGCTTACCTATTGTCGAAATATACAAAAACAGAAGAACAGCCCCAAAGGGAAAAGCATATACAACGAATAGTAGCATCTGTTACATCGCTCACCGAAATCCTCAATGATTTTCTATCGGTAGGGAAAATTGAGGAAGGTAATATTAAACCGCAGTACACAGAGTTTGATGTTAAGACAATGATGCAACACAGAATTGTGGAAGTGCAGCACTTGCTAAAAAAGGGGCAAAACATAAGTTATCAGCACAAAGGCGACGATACTATTGTGTATTCAGACCAGTCTATACTAAAGCATATTGTTATAAATCTTTTGTCTAATGCAATAAAGTTCTCGAATGAGGGGAAGGATATTATATTGCAAACAGAACGGGGGGCAGGTAAATTTATTATAAAAGTTAAAGATCAGGGCATAGGCATACCTGAAGAAGATCAGAAAGAACTGTTCAAACGGTTTTTCCGTTCGTCAAACGTTACCAATATTCAAGGTACTGGTTTGGGCTTGCATATTGTGAAAAAATATGTGGACTTGATGAATGGTCGAATGGTGTGCAAAAGTAAATTGGGGGAGGGCACAGAGTTTATCATAGAGTTTTAATTTTTTAAAATAATACCATGAAGACAATACTGATTATTGAGGATAATGAAGATATCAGAGAGAATGTAGCTGAAATTTTGATGCTTGTTAATTATAAGGCAATTATCGCTGCAAACGGCAGGGAAGGCATTGAAGCTGCGCAGAAATATTTGCCCGATATGATTATTTGCGATATCATGATGCCCGGCGTAGATGGGTATGGCGTATTGCATGTGCTACACAAGGATCCTGCTACACAAAATATTCCGTTTATTTTTCTTACATCAAAAAGTGAACGCAGCGATTTTAGAACCGCTATGGAACTGGGCGCTGACGACTATATTACAAAGCCATTTGCCGGAAATGAATTACTAAGCGCCATAGAGAGTAGATTCAGAAAAGTAGATCTGCTCAAAAAAACGCTTACTCCCGACCTTGCAGGCCTCAACCAACTGATATCTACCATAGATAGCAAGCGCACACTCGAGGACCTGACCAAGCAAAGCAACACAAGCACTTTCAATAAGAAACAGAGAATTTATAAAGAGGGTACGCACCCACATTATCTGTACTATATAGTAAAGGGTAAGGTGAAAACCTACAAAACTCACGAAGACGGCAAAGACCTTGTGCTCGATCTTTATGCCGATGGAGATTTCTTTGGTTATTTGTCGTTGCTTGAGGGACTATCGTACAAGGAAAATGCAGAAGCCATTGAGGACACCGAATTGGCGCTGATACCCAAAAAAGATTTTGAAGACCTCATCAACAGCAATCCGGCGATAGCTAAGAAATTCGTTAGTCTGCTTGCCAAAAACCTTGTTGAAAAAGAACGTCACTTGTTGGGTATAGCCTACAATACGCTACGTAAAAAAGTGGCCGAGGCGCTCGTAAATATGTACAAGAAGTATCATGCAGGTGGAAAAGAACCCTACCTGATAGATATTAGTAGGGAAGACCTTGCTACCATTGCGGGTACTGCCACAGAGTCGCTTTTACGCACCCTGATTTATGTTATAAAAGAAAATAATTTTGAATTT
>CAZLPE010000057.1:0-23687 GCA_964561325.1 uncultured Flavipsychrobacter sp. | reverse complement strand
GATACAAACTGCACCAATATGCGCATCATTAATATTGCTGTAATAACATCCTTTAGTTTAAAAAGCAGACTGAATACAAAACCAAGCGCACCTATGGCAAGCAGCGAAATATGCGGAAACTTGTGCCTGGGGTGCACCTTACCGAATATACTAAAAAAGTCGCCATTTTGTGCAGCGGCATACGGAATACGCGAGTAGCCTAATATTGCAGAAAACAGCGACGCCATAGCAATTACCAATATGAGCAAAGTGGCGACCTGCGCCACAAGGTGACTTTGGTATATTTGTTCAAAGTAAATGCTCGCTACAAATTTCGATTCGGCTACAATTTGCCATGGCAAAACGCCCACCACTACAGTTTGCATACCTAAGTATAGTATTGCTATACCGGTGATAGATAGTAATATGCTCCGTGGAATGTTTTTACCGGGATCTTTTATTTCGGCGCCCAGGTGGCAAACATTATAATAACCTAAGTAAGAGTAGGTGGCCTTTAGCGTTGCCTGGCCCAGTGCAGCAAATAGCAATGTGCTTGAATCGAAACCGGAAATGCCCAACCAGCCATCTGTAGGTTTAGTAATGCTGAAGTCGAAAGCGCGGGCGAGGCTAAAATGTCCGATAGCGGAAAAAATTAACCAAAGAATAGTTCCCCCCGTAATAATCCACAAGATCACAGATATTTTGCCAATGCTCTTAATGTTCCGGTACAGCATAGCCACCAGCAGTAATACCAGTCCGCCGCTTACCATTTTTTGCTGTATTTCTGATACCGGTATCAAATAGGTGAAGTATTGCGCAAAACCAATTGCCCCGCTTGCTATTACCAACGGCGCCTGTATGGTTGTTTGCCAAATAAACAGGAAAGCCATGAGCCTTCCCCATTTTTGCTCGCCAAATAATTTCTGTAAAAACACATAGCTACCTCCTGCTTCCGGCCATTTGGCGCCCAGTTCGGCCCACACCATGCCGTCCATGTATGCAAGTAAAGCGCCCAGCAGCCATGCCAGCACACTGGCCGGGCCATGCATCAGCCCTACTATGAGCGGCAAGGTTATAAATGGCCCGATGCCCACCATGTCTATCATGTTGATAGCTGTGGCTTGCCAAAGCGATAATCCGCGTTCTAACTTTTCTGTATGTTGCTCTTTCAATGCGACAATATAGTCAATGTTTGCTATTTCGTCATTCAGTACATAGATTCTATCGATGTAGCTACGCGCTACATTGATACTATCATAGCTTTTTAAAAGAAAAAACCATCGGTACAATATTTTCCGATGGCTTTTCTTTTTTCTCAAAGTTGCTGATAATCAGTTGATATTAATCGGTTTAACTATCACTATTTTATTTTCAGCTTAATATCTGGCAACGTTCTTGGTTCACACTCTGGGCATGTCGCCTTGATATTTGTGAATTCAATTACAGCGCCTGATGGCGCATCGCTTATTTGTTGTAAAACATCTTTAGTCAGGAAAAAACCATTGACATTGATGTTTGCGTTGCCTTTAGCGTTTTGCGTCTTAAACGTGTATGACTTAACTATGTAGGGATAGCTATATAAAGAATTCTGGAAAAGGGTTTTTAATGAACCTGCCGCCAGAATATCGGCTTTGGCTACATCGCCGCCATGAATTTTCCCAACAGTGGCGGTAAGCGGTGGTATATTGTCGCTGTTAAAGTATACGGTCTTAATTACTTTGTTTGTTTTTTTATTGGTAATAGCAATGCGCATGTATTTACCTTTTGTGGGGTAAGGCATTGCCATAACAGACAGCGTGTCGCCTTTAATATCTGGATTGCCAATTTTTATAGAAGCCCAGTCTACGCACTTTACCGAAAATTCAGTAGGCTTAAGCGTTGGGCTATAAAACTGAATGATGTTATTTCCGGCATTGAACAAAAGCAAAGTGTCTTTTTTAGAGCACCATTTATTCCATACCTGCACGCTATCTGTTTGGGCAAACAAATAGGGAGTCTGAACCGCACAAAGCGCAAAAAATAAAATCTTTTTCATTTTCGATGTAATTAGCCAAAGTTAAAAAAAGAAAAAGATAGTCGATTGTTAAAATCGTTGGCAAATCGTTTTGGCATTTTGCACTAAAACTGCTCTATACGTAAAATTTAATTTTATTTTTATATAATTAGGCTCACTCAGGCAACTATAAATCTGCAAATTCCTTTAACATAATGACTAAATGCAAAGCGGTCTTTAATCTTTTTTTAATAAAAATAATGCCTTGTTGCTTAACAAAGATTTGGTTATCAGTTGGTTGTGTGTGTATTAAATAATTTATTTAAAAGTATATTTAACTCGTCGTAACGAAATTTGTCATAAAGTTGTTATCTTACCGTTTGAAACCCTATGAATGCTTAATTGTTAATAATTGGTTTCGCGGAATTAGCCAATTCAAGACGAAATGAAATCAGAATCAGCTATCGGACACGGAATAAAAATAGTGTATTTTTTTATTTTGTTTTTCATCTTGCCGACGGCAAGATTGTCGGCAACCAATATCGACAGTTTAAAAATTGCAGTGCTTGCCCCAAACATACATGATACCGCCAAAGTCTACCTTTTGATAGATTTGGCTACAGCTTTTCAGGATGTTAGTCTCGATTCTTCCGTTGTGCGTTTGCGACAAGCAATGCTTTTATCCGATTCAATACATTTTGCAACAGGAAGCGCAAAAAGCAGACACCAATTGGGACTTTCTTTCTTGTTTAAGAATGAGAACGACAGTTCGTTAAAATACTATCAGGCAGCTATAAATATTTATCAGCAAAATGGCATTATTCGTCCGCAAGGCAATGCCTACTTGTCTATTGCTGATATATATCTGAAACAAGGGCGTTTTCAGCCTGCGATTGACTACTACAATAAGGGCAATAGTATTTGCGAACAAGTTAAAAATTATGTTGGTAAAGGATTTGGATTGATGAGTATTGGCGGTGTGTATTCCACTATGGGCAATCATTCAGAAGCAATCGACTATTATTTGCAGTCGTTAGCTTCGTTCGAAAAGGAACATTACAACGCTGGATATTGTATTGGGCTAACCACAATTGCTACCGAATATGCCACACTCAAAAACCAAAACAAAGCAATCGAGTACATAAAGAAAAGCGATGGCGTAAATCTGGAAAACGCTACTACCGAGCAGAAATTATATATTGTTTTTAATAAAGCTACCGTATACAGCGGATTGAATAAATTGGAGGAGGGGCTGGCTGGATTTAAGAAAGCGTTACAGCTTGCTACACAAATGGGCGACGACTCATGGCGCTGTAGCTGTATCGCCAACATGGGAGATATGTATTTCGGTTTAAACAAGTACGACTCTGCACTACAGATGTATAATGAAGCGTTGGACATCAACAAAAAAATTAACGATCCATCGGTACAGATAATCGGTGAAACCGGTATTGGCAGAATACTCTTAAAGCGGGGCAACATAAACGAGGGTTTACATAAAATTCAGAAAGCTTTTGATGTAGCAGTAAGCAATAAGCTTAAACAAAGTATTTACGAAACGGCAAAAGAACTGAGCGCCGCTTTCGATAGTTGTAAACGTTATGATCTTGCGTTAAAGTACCATAAGGTGTACACGATATACAAAGACAGCGTACACAATGATAAAAACAATATCAGGATACAGCAGTTACAGTTTGATTACGATATATCACGCAAAGAGGCGAAAATTGAGTTGCTAAATAAGAAGAAACTTATTGCACAGAGCGAAAATGAAAAACAGGCTATTGTTCTAAAAATACTCACGCTTATTGGCTTCGCGTTTGTGCTTATTGCGGCTGCATTATTTATAACTCGCCGCGCTGAGCAAAAAAGTAAAAACAAAATAAAAGCGCAAACTGATCAGTTGCAAAAACAAGCCGAAAAACTGAAAGAATTGAATGAATTTAAAGACCGAACATTCTCAGTTTTGTCGCACGATTTAAGGGGTCCTATCAGTTCATTTGCAATGGTTTTGCAGGCAATGGAACACGATACTTTGTCGCCTGAGCAATTTGACCAGCTTAAAGCCACACTGCATACTCAAACCCAATCGCTCAATGTGTTGCTTGAAGACTTACTTAACTGGGCGAAGTTGTACATGAAAGGAAAAGTAAGTAAAAATGCTACAATGGTAGATTTGAAAACACTGGTAGAAAGAAGCTTCGATATTTTCATAGATATAGCGCAAGAAAAAAAAGTTGTTTTGATTAATGATGTTCAGGATAATGTTTTTGTCTGGGCCGATAAGGAACAATTGAGTATTGTAATTAGAAACTTAGTGAGTAATGCTGTTAAATTCTCGAATATTGGCGGCATGGTAAAGGTATTTGCAAAAAGCGATGGGGTGAACGCTCACCTGTTTGTCGTGGACCAAGGTATAGGAATGGATAAAGCTCAGGTTGACCAACTATTCGATTGGTCTAACCATTTTAGCAGTTTGGGTACTTTGGGTGAAAAAGGAATCGGTCTTGGCATGAAATTGTGTGTGGAATTTGTGAGGTCGAATAACGGAATTATTGAAGTGCGGAGTGAAAAAAACAAGGGTACTACTATAGAAATAGTATTGCCAATAAACGAAATGCCTGAGCGTATATAATTATTTTGATAAGCTCGTTTGGCAAGCGCTCGATTGACTTGTTTTGTTTACTTTTATTGTTGAGGTGATAATGAATTCTATTTTGTCAAATGTCTAAATGTGGTAATTGTATGAAATATGTGTTTTGTCGAAAATTCATTGAAAAGTGGACTACAGTATTTGTAGTATTTATTTTGATGCATGCATATGCTACTGCACAGAATTTGGACAGTCTGAAAAAAGCAGCGGTTAAGCCAAACCTCCCCGACTCGGCAAGGGTATACATGTACATAGATATTGCAGACATAGCAATTGCTTCGCAGCTTGATACAACTCTTTGTTACATAAATAAGGGAATAGAGCTTGCCAGGAAAATCGGGTTTCAAAATGGCATTGGCGAAGCTTATTTAGAATATGGATTTTATTATTTGCGGCTGACCGCCTATGATACCGCAATACAGAACTTTATCAAGGCAAATGATATTTACAAAAAAACAGGAAATATTAAAGGACAAGCCCGATCGGATAAGGGAATTGGTCATGCCTATGCCAGTCAGGAAAAGTTTGGTTTGGCAATTGATTTTTATACAAAAAGTCAGCAATTAAGCGAATCTATCAACGATAATGTTGGCGCTCTCGAGGCGATTGGTCAAATTGGTAGTCTATATCGAGAATTGGGTAACTATCCCAAATCGCTTACTTATTACATTAAAGTACTGGGCATTGCTGAGAAAATCAACAACTACAAATCTATATCAGGGGCATATACCAATATTAGTATTATATATACCAATTTGGGAGATGTTCCTAAAGCGCTGGATAACTTGCGTAAAAGTATAGATATAGACAATAAAATAGGAAATATACGCGGTTCTATTTTCAGTATCGTAAATATGGGCATTTTATATGCGCAAACTCAGGACTTTAAGAATGCACTTGTTTATTTTCAATCGGCGCTTGCTATCTCTGACTCACTCCATGACGACTATTGGGCTAACACCTGTAAGTCGAATATAGCCGAAGCCTATTTTTATTTAGGCGACTACGAACGAGCGCTCAGTATGTATCAGGAAGTGCTCAAAAAATCAATAGAGATAAAGGAGGTAGTTGCAAAAGGGTCTGCACAAAGCGGCATTGGCAAGATATATATGATAAAAGGTAAGACTGCGGAAGGTATTAAATACCTGGAGTCATCTTACGAATCTATTAAGGCATCGGGTATGAAACAGCCAATAATGGAAACTGCGCTGGCGCTGAGCGAAGCTTATGAAAAAGCAAACGACTCGAAAAATGCCCTGAAATACCATAAGCTATATTACGATCTGCGCGACAGTGTTTATAACGAGAAAAGCACCAAACAAATACAGCAAATACAGTTTGACTATGAACTGCAGAAAAAAGAAGCGCAAATAGAGATTCTGGAAAAAAATAAAGCCATAGCGCAGGGTAAAAGTGAAAAACAAAAAGTAGTAATGTGGGCGCTAATAACTGGTTTGGTATCTCTACTGGTATTTATAATCGTGTTATATCGTAGCCGTCAGCAGGAAAAAAAGAGCAAACTGAAAATAGTAAAACAAAAAGAAGAAATTCAACTTCAGGCATCAAAGCTCGAAGAGTTAAATAAATTTAAGGATAAAACCTTTTCGGTGCTGTCGCACGATTTGAGGGGGCCAATAACTGCTTTTTCGTCAACAATGATGATGCTGGACGAAAATATAATATCGCCCGATGAGTTTAAGCAGCTACAACCCGAAATTAGTAAGCAATTGAATTCTTTGAATACCTTACTTGAGAACTTGCTGAATTGGGGGCGTACCTATATGAAAGGGCAGATTGCCGCAGCCCCCGAACGCCTTGAGTTGAGCAAAATTATTAATCAGACATTGGGCTTATTAACTGATGTAGCTGCACATAAAAACATTGTTATAAATAATAGGATAAGCGCTAACGCTACTGCCTTTTGCGATCCTGCACAACTCGATATCGTCCTGCGCAATCTGATTAGTAATGCAATAAAGTTCACTCGGCGCGATGGCGTTATAACGCTAAGCTCGGAAGAGAAAGCCGACAAAACAATTATCAGAATAGCAGATACGGGTATAGGCATGACGCCAGAACAGTTGAAAAAATTGTTTACAATAAACACAGACAACAATACTTTCGGCACCGATGGCGAAAAAGGAATGGGGCTCGGTTTGTTATTGTGCGCAGAATTTATTCGCGCAAACAATGGTACAATAACGGTTTCAAGCGAAGCAGGCGTAGGTAGCGTATTTGAAATAACATTACCCAGAGTGGTTTAGGGTACTATTAGCTTATTGCGCCTATAAAAAAGATTCGATTTTTCGAGGATGCGCGCGCTTTTCGATACATTAGCATAACTGCGTACGCCATCCTTTTGGTCATTCATTTTCAGGTAGCTATCGTATATTTCAGAGCTGTATCGCGCCATTTGTTTATGGTACCGCGCGTTTATTTTGTCCAGAGAATCCAAGTGCGACAAGGTAAGCGGATTGAGTCTTCGCTCGAGTCTGCTGGCTAAAACTGAATCGAAACGATACAAACGATTGTTGGCGTATTGCCAGATATTTAAGTAAGCAGAGTACCTAAAAGCGCTGTCTGTAGTTGCAACGCCTATAGCATAGGCCATAAGGTTGGCATCTTCCTCGGCGGCTATACCTGCCTGATGCGCCATTTCGTGGCACACAAGAAAAGGCATAATAAATGCCGGCAGCCCTGAATTTACTTGCCCCTCGCCTGTAAAAGGATTATAGTACCCCTCAATGGCCATGCGCTCGAGAAAATAACCAAATAGTGAACGCTTAATACGTAGCCCTGTTTTGCTTATTGGGCTGTTGGTGTAAGATGCATAATAAGAAACAGCCCGTGTGTTTATTGCATTCAAGGGTAGGTCTTTATAACCTGGAGCATATTCGTTGATTTTTGATAGCAGATATATATTGAAATCGACCAATGGGAGCAGCCGCTTAGGTAAGCGTTGGCAGGAAGTATCGAAATTTATTGCCATGTTGCCGCTTAGCAATATAGATGTGTCTATCTGTTCAGACAGCCCCCAGTGTTTATATAGCGGTATTTTATTGTAGTTGGCGCCCCAGCCTGCAATAAACAATAGGTAGGTAGCCACTGCAGCGCTCACAGATTTTACAGTGATAACCCAAAATTTTTCTTTGCTCGATTTGAAATGTAATAGTAGATATACCCACCTTACCACAGCAACTACAACGCCAATACCGGCAGCCACGTAAGCGATATCGCCCAAGCTAAACGGAACAATAGAAGTAATGCCGATACGCACACTTTGCAAAGAATAATAAACCCTATTGTAGTTTCGAATGAGCGCATTAGTGAAATTATACTCTACAAATGCATACACTAATGCAATAGCAATCAGCGTAGCCAATACAATTATCTTTCGCCGAATGTTCATTGAGTGCAATTTATGTAATTGTTGACCGGTACGGCTTCTATACTTGTATAAATTTTACAGTTACCCCACTTTTAACTAATCGCACTAACTTTAGGTTATGAAACTGATTGCCCGCATTTTTTACGCACTTTTTACCTTTTTTGTTACTCCGGCCTTATTTGCACAAACCTCGGGTAATTCGGTTGCCGATAATCACTCCTTGCTATGGAGAATATCTGGCAACAAATTGAACGCTCCCTCTTATTTGTTTGGCACTATGCACCTGATATGCGAAGAAGATTTTATCTGGACAAAAGTAATGCGAGAAAGCCTTGATAAATGCGAGAAAGTTTGTTTTGAAATGGATATGGACAATCCGGGTTTAATGACTGAGGTGGCTGCCGGTATGATAGACAATAGCGGGAAAAAGCTGGAGGACTATTTTAAACCAGACGATTATATGTTTTTAAAGCAATATTTACACGATAGTCTTAATCTGGATATTGCGATGTTTGCGCATATGAATCCCATGGCTTTAGAAAGTATAATCAGTACCAGTGAAGTTAGCTGCCCAAACTCAATTTCGTATGAGGACACCATTATGAAACTGGCGCAAAACAAAAAGAAAGAAGTGTTGGGGCTTGAGGAAGCAAAGGAACAATTAGACGTAATGAATAGTATTCCACCAGACACATTAGTATTGGAGCTGATGGAAGAAGTGCGCAACGGCGGGAAAAATAATGAAGAATACGGCAAAATGGTAGTAGCATACAAGGAACAAAATATTGCGGCATTGCACAGTATGATCACTGCGTCTGCTGGTATGGGGCCAGATATGGCTTTGTTTCTGGACGAGCGCAATATCAAGTGGATACCCCGAATGGCTGACAAAATGAAAAAATCGTCAGTGTTTTTTGCCGTAGGCGCAGGGCATTTATGGGGCAACAATGGCGTAATCAGCTTGCTCAGAAAAAACGGGTACACGGTAGAGCCTTGCCATTAGCATACTGATCAAAATAAGTACATTACTCTAAAGCAAAGCAAATTATTGAACTGCCCTTGATGGCCATAGCTAAAACCAGCCGGTACTTTATCTATTGGGCGAATGGATAGCGCTGAATATTGAAAACGAATACCTGCGTAAATGCGTTTATGCGCCTGTACTATTATACCTAATATGTAGGAAATGTCTGTATTGGCAAAAGCGTTGCGAACCGGATCTATAGCAACTGCCCGGTCTGCAAGTATCCACTCCTTACTATTTATAAGGCGTGCATAGGCCAAACCAGCTTCTGCATCGAGTTTTTTGATTTTATAATGAAGGGTTACGGGTACTTCTGCATAGTTTAAATTCATGTAGTATTTTTCTACATAGGCGCCTATTGCCGCCGATTCATTTATTTGCTCTCCTCTACTTCCTTTTTCGGTATACGTTAGTTCCATGCTGATGCCGATTTTTGCTGTGCAGTGAACATAAACAATGCCGCCAACATGCAAGCCTACTTTATGGTATCCGTAAAAAGAATCGCCATCTACCTGACTGAAATTTGCCCCTACCACCAATCCTCCGGTAAATACTTTGGGCTCTTCTATATAGTATCCGGACTGTCCACAAACAATGGTTGAATTTATGCTGGCAATAATACAAGCGAAGAGAATTTTATATCGGGTCGGCATAATTTCTTGGAATCAGACAGTACATAGCTTGTTGGCTTAAAGATACTTCAATCTGCGTGTTGTTCTTTGTTTTATTGCTTATTTAGGTCGTCGAAATCTATATCTACAACATCATACATCATTAGCGCTTTGTACTGATAGTGCCACCATTCGGTTGGCACATGCGTGAAGCCATATTTGCGCAATGTTTGTTGCAGCAGGCGGCGGTTGGCCAACACGAAGGCCGATAGTTGGTGAAAATTGTGATGCGCAGTGTCTGTAAAGCTGTCAAAGGGTGTTCCCATATTCAGCTCTTTGCCCGTTTTTAGATCTGCAAGGGTTACATCAATTGCAATTCCCCTGTTGTGGTTACTACCCTTGCGCGGATTTGCTGTATAATGTCTGTCAGTCGACAATTGCCAAATGGTTAGCGTATGCCGGTACGGTCGGTAGGCGTCGTAGATTTTTAGTGTAAGGCCAATTTTGTTCAACTCGGCCTGCGCCATTTTTAATTTTTGCGCAGGTATTTTACGCAACCACGCAGATGGATTTGTATAAATAGGTTTTCGACAACAGTTTTCATTTGTAGCATACCGCAAATCAATAATAATATTGGGTATATATGTTTTGAGCAGAACAAATTGCTGAAGAGAATCTTGTTTAATGCGTTCTTTCAAAACTTCGATTGATCTGATAACCGAAACGCGCGATGAATCGGGTGTTTTTGCAAATGCCCCAAACGAAATAAATAATAAGAAAACAAAATGCCGCTTCATTAATTGATATGGTCTTGCGCTAGCAACGCAAATTAAGCAAAGTGGAGGGCAATGCCCTACTCTACTTTCCAGATAGCTACTGGTAATAATGATACATTGCCGGAAATTAGAAATACAGCAATGTGTTACTGCATTAGGTGCATAAATGCGGTGAAAATAGGTAAAGCCAACTAAAGATGAAGATACGATGTCTTATAGTAGATCGCCAATTGTTTTGTGGCAGATTATATTGTGCGGGGATTGAGTACATTTATATTGTTAGCAGCAAAACACTGCAAGCCAAATAGAAAAGATGAATAGTAGAAATTGCAGAATTACCATTTTATTGACCGTTTCATTAATGCCATCTGCCATAGGCTATGCACAAGACAGGGCAGCAAAAACATGGGTGCACGACAAAAAGAACTGTCACCACTTATTGTCGAATTCATTTCAGTGTAACTGGCAGTTTTTTGATTTGAAAAATAAACTGAATGCAACCATTATAGCAATAGATAAGCCGCCGGTATTGCAAAAAGACGTACCTACTGCTACAGTATGTATAGTGGCCGCCGGTAAGGATACAATAAGAGTGATTAGTGAAGGAACAGTGAATAAAAATGTTGGTGAAAAAGTAATATTTAATCCGGCAAAGGAGCCGGAAAATGATGTGCAGGTTTCGTTCGATAGAGCTTACTATTTTAGCGAAGAGAAGAAAAAGAACAACCCAACTTGTAGGGTAAATCAGTATGATCAGTTGATAATGAAGAGCGTATGGGCTACTGCGGTAAATAGATAATGCGTATGTATTGATGTTTTATCCTATGTAGTCGACCGTCTAATTGAAAATAATTCCCAAAAACTACAGAGGCTGTCCCAATTCGGGACAGCCTCTGTAATATAAAATATATTCAGCTTAGTTAAAAGCATTAATTCCTGTCACATCCATACCGGTTATGAGCAGATGTATATCATGTGTGCCCTCGTAGGTAACCACTGATTCCAGGTTCATCATATGTCTCATCACACTGAATTCGCCGGTTATACCCATGCCGCCTAATATTTGGCGAGCTTCGCGGCTTACCTTCAGCGCTATATCGCAACTGTTGCGTTTAGCCATAGATATTTGTGCGGGTGTTGCTCTGTCTTCGTTGCGCAATACGCCCAAACGCCAGTTGAGCAACTGACTTTTGGTAATTTCGGAGATCATCTCCGCCAGCTTTTTTTGCGTCAACTGGAATCCGGCAATAGGTTTGCCAAATTGGATCCGCTGTTTAGCATAGCGCAAAGCCGTGTCGTAGCAATCCATAGCGCAGCCCAAAGCGCCCCAGGCTATACCATAGCGCGCGCTGGAAAGGCAGGTCAATGGCCCCTTCAAACCTTTTATGCTTGGGAAGATATTTTCTTTAGGCACTTTAACATTGTCGAACACCAACTCACCTGTGGCAGACGCTCTTAATGACCATTTTCCGTGTGTTTCCGGCGTTGTAAAGCCTTCCATGCCACGCTCTACAATAAGGCCGCGTATGTCGCCATTTTCGTCTTTAGCCCATACTACTGCTATATCGGCAAACGGTGCATTGGAGATCCACATCTTAGCGCCATTGAGGATCACATGGTCGCCGGCATCTTTAAAGTTAGTTACCATGCCCGCAGGGTTAGAGCCGTAATCGGGTTCAGTAAGTCCGAAACACCCCATCATTTCGCCTGTGGCAAGTTTGGGAAGGTATTTATGTTTCTGTTCTTCGCTACCAAATTTGTAGATCGGAAACATAACCAGCGAGCCTTGAACTGAGGCAGTAGACCTAACGCCAGAGTCGCCGCGCTCCAGTTCCTGCATCATAATACCGTAGGATATGTAGTCAAGACCTGCTCCGCCGTACTTTTGGGGTACAAACGGTCCAAAACAACCCAAGTCGCCCAAGCCTTTAATTATTTGCTTCGGAAACTCGGCTTTCTGAGCTGCATCTTCTATAATAGGCGATATTTCTTTTTTCACATATGCGCGCACGCTATCGCGAATTAATTTATGCTCATCTGTAAGTAACTCATCCACTAAGTAATAGTCGGGATGCTGATATAAATCCTTTTCCATGTTTTGTTAAAGTTGGTACTAAAATGTTGCGCAAAGGTAGCATTTTTGGCATATTGGTCTAATTTTGCAACACAATAAAGTGTTATAATGGCATCTCATTTTGCTTTATAGGCTTATAACTAATATTCATAACCCTGAAAAGCACGATCCAGAGCGTATCTCGGGCGATTATTTATTTGTAACACTAATTTGTGAATAAATTAGTCAATTGTGGAACGTATTTTGCGCGGTGTCAGTAAACAGTTATTGGGTAGTAATGTATAATCGTTAACAACATTGCGGCCATTATTCTTTAAACAGTAAAAATAATTTACAATATATGAGGCAGTTAAAGATTGCCACCCAGATCACAAACAGAGATTCTCAGGCGGTCGAGAAATATTTGCAAGAGATAAGCAAAATTTCTATGATTACACCTGAAGAAGAAACCACTCTTGCTCAGAAAATACACATGGGCGACCAGCGTGCGCTGGAGAAGTTGGTGAAATCGAATCTTCGTTTTGTGGTTTCAGTGGCCAAGCAGTATCAACATCAGGGATTGTCGTTAAGCGACCTGATCAATGAAGGTAATCTGGGATTGATAAAAGCAGCGCAACGTTTTGATGAAACCAAGGGTTTCAAATTCATTTCGTATGCCGTATGGTGGATTCGTCAGAGCATTTTGCAGGCGTTGGCCGAACAGGGGCGCCTGGTGCGCTTGCCTCAAAACAAAATAGGCACATACAACAAGGCTAACAAAGCGTTTATTGCTTTTGAACAGGAGAATGAGCGCGAACCGAGCACGGAAGAGCTGGCCGATATACTGGATATGAGCGAAACCGAGGTGACAAATATTTTTACCAGCAACACCCGCCACACATCGCTTGACGCCCCGGTACATGAGGCAGAAGACGTAGCTATGGGCGACCTGCTGGAAGGTAGCAGCGATACCGACGATGATGTAATGAAAGATTCATTACGCAACGAGATTCGTAGAATACTAAAATCACTTAGTATCCGGGAAGCGGAAATCCTTGCAGCATATTTTGGTCTTGAAGGCGATAGCGGACCAAGTATTGAAGAGATCGGTGAGAAATACGATCTGACAAAAGAACGCATTCGCCAGATCAAAGAAAGAGCTATAAAGCGCTTGCAGAAAGCGCGTTACAGCAATGCGTTGAAAGTATATTTGGGTTAATCTTATTGCACTATAAAATGGAAAGGAGCGGTTTTATCCGCTCCTTTCCATTTTATTTCATCTAAGGTTATATTTCTACGCCAAACTGGCGAAGATGATGCGTACCGTGTTTGTGCAATAGTTGCACCTGTTGCTCGAAATTTAAGTTCCCAAAAAATGGATTAGGCAATACTTTGCCACTTTCCTTTTCATATACCTCGAAAAAATCATTAAGCTCTAACTGCAATTCTTGCAACGCCGCAGCTTTAGTGGGTAGTCTGTATGGCGGCGGCGTATCGGACATTAAAGAGTTAGGGGTGTTTTCCGGGAAAGGCTTTTCACTCATCAAAAAACCTTGCGCTTTACTTATTTTGTCTTCTGGCGTTACAGTCGCTAATATTGTTTTACCATTAGCTATGCGCACATAATCGCTCATGTGCTCTATCATTTGGCGCACATCCATTTTGCCCCATTTACGTGGCGCATCTTCATGTAGCGCTTCGAGTAGCGCCGAATATTCCTGTTTCAGAAAGTTAACTTTCGCTGCAAAATTCTCCATAGTTATTTTATAGCTTTCAGTGTTTCGCGCAAACAATTGTACGTAATTCGCTGATTTTGAATGACTTATTTGGGTATTATAAGAGCTGTTTAATAAGTGATTCCTGTGTAATTCCTTCTGCTTCAGCCTTGTAGTTGCGCAAAACACGATGCCTTAATACGGGCATTGCCATAGCTTTTACGTCTTCTATGTCGGGGCTGTATTTGCCATTCAGCAATGCGTGGCATTTGGCGCCCAATATCAGGTATTGCGATGCGCGCGGTCCTGCCCCATAGGCGATATACTGAGCTGCAACCTGATTGGTATTTTTAGGCCCCGGGCGTGTTTTCTGTACCAGCCCAACAGCGTATTCAAGCACATTGTCTGGCGCAGGCACCCTTCTCACTAATTCTTGAAAATATAAAATATCTTCACCAGACATCACCTTTGTCAGTTCGGCTGTTTTAGAGCCGGTAGTATTACGCACAATCATTACTTCCTCCGCAAAACTTGGATAGTCGAGCGTAACTTGAAACATAAATCGGTCCAGCTGCGCCTCGGGCAAAGGATAGGTTCCCTCCTGCTCTATTGGGTTTTGTGTGGCAAGTACGAAAAACGGAGCCGGGAGTTTGTATAATGTGCCTCCTGCTGTAACATTACGTTCCTGCATAGCCTCCAGCAGCGCTGCCTGGGTTTTAGGGGGCGTGCGGTTAATCTCGTCTGCAAGCACAATATTGGCAAAAATAGGCCCCTTAATGAATTGAAAATGGCGTTGCTCATTGAGTATTTCAGCGCCCACAATATCGCTTGGCATAAGGTCTGGTGTAAACTGAATACGCTTGAACGAGAGATCGAGCGCATCTGAAATTGTTTTAACCAAAAGGGTTTTGGCCAAACCGGGCACCCCAACAAGCAGGCTATGGCCATTGCACAAAATAGAAATAATTAGTTTTTCTACTACATCGTCCTGCCCTACTATTATTTGTCCTATTGCCTTTCTTATTTCGGTAACCTTTATTTTTAGCGCGGTTGCCGCTTCTATATCTGTTGCGTATGCGTGCATTGTTTTTATTGCTTTGTTACTATTAAAGCGGGAAGTTCCATTATTTTGCGTAAACAAACAAATTCTTATTAATGTCGGACATCACAATTAACGAAGCGCAACGCAAAGTAGACGAATGGATCAAGACCGTTGGCGTCAGGTATTTCAATGAATTAACCAACCTTGGTATACTCATGGAGGAGGTAGGTGAGCTTTCGCGACTTATGGTGCGCAAATATGGCGAGCAATCATTTAAGGAAAGCGACAAAAATAAAGAGCTTGCAGACGAAATGGCCGACGTGCTTTGGGTGCTTATTTGTCTGGCTAATCAAACGGGCGTTGATCTGACTGCCGCTCTTGAAAAAAACTTTGAGAAAAAGAACATCAGGGATATCAATCGCCACAAAAACAATGAGAAGTTATTGTAACTAAAATAGCCGATCGCAATAAACGACCGGCTATTGTGTTATAGTTATTTCTTTTGAATTACGCTTTAGAAGCTGCTAATACTTCAGCCATAGTTTTTCCAATGTCTGCTGGGCTTGCTACTACGCTGATTCCGCATTCTGCCATTATTTTCATTTTTGCAGCAGCGGTGTCGTCTGCGCCGCCAATGATAGCTCCAGCATGGCCCATACGGCGACCAGCAGGCGCTGTTTGTCCGGCTATGAAACCAACTACAGGCTTATTCATATTGTTTTTGAGCCAATTAGCAGCCTCAGCTTCCATATTGCCGCCAATTTCGCCAATCATTATTATTCCGTCTGTTTCGGGATCGTTCATTAGCAATTCAACAGCCTCTTTGGTAGTTGTGCCAATAATCGGGTCGCCGCCAATTCCTATTGCAGTAGATATACCCAAGCCCGCTTTTACAGCCTGATCGGCAGCTTCGTAGGTAAGTGTGCCTGATTTTGAAACGATACCTATACGACCTGGTTTGAAAATAAAGCCGGGCATAATTCCCACTTTAGCCTCACCCGCAGTAATAACGCCAGGGCAGTTCGGACCAATCAAACGACAATCGCGACCTTTGATGTATTCGCGCGCTTTAACCATGTCCTGCACCGGAATACCTTCTGTGATGCAAATAATTACTTTTATGCCTGCATCTGCTGCCTCCATCACTGCGTCGGCGGCAAAAGCCGGCGGCACAAAAATAATAGACACATCGGCTCCTGCGCCATCTACGGCATCCTTTACGGTGTTAAACACAGGACGATCTAAGTGTTGCGTTCCACCTTTGCCGGGTGTTACGCCACCTACTACGTTAGTGCCGTACTCTATCATCTGGCTTGCGTGGAACGTGCCTTCCGTACCCGTAAAGCCTTGAACTATTACCTTTGAATCTTTATTTACTAAAACAGCCATGAGCCAAATTGAGTTTTTGAATGGTGCAAAAATAGAAGATTTTATGAGATTTAGTATTATGAGCGCTCAAAAATATGATTTGTCCCCTTTTACCCTTGCGTACTTGCGCTATTACCACAATAATATCAAGCTAATTGAATCTATGCATAACGGTAAAATAATTCACAGGCTATGTCGCTCATTGCAATAGGGTATGTTTTATCACAAAAAGTAGCGTCATCAGGTAGCAAGGTACTTTGATATTGTAGCAGTATTTTTAAGCAAAAGTGTAAAAAATTGAAGGCTACCGGACACTGATTAGTTAGATTTTTGGTAAAATAAAAATAGAAAATACCTTGATTTGCTTTTTTTTGAGCTTGCAGAAAGATACTTTTTCACGCAGTTAAAAATGCAAAATGCTTCAAATTTGTCATTCTTTTTAGGCTATTTCAGCCAAATTTTTCAGCCTTTTTAGCGCGTTATTTCAGTGTTTTGTTGGCGCTGAAAAACTCCGCTCAAAATTCGTGTTGTCAGGTGTAAAAAGTAGTGTTTCAGCCTGTTTACCTCGCTATTTTTTGCTCTCTAATTCGCTCATTTTTGGGCGTTTTTGAGCATTGTTTTCTTGGCGTTTTTTAAGACCAGTTTGCAAGGTGCAAACTGCTCAGCGACTTATACTAAAAGTTAAAAAAATGCTACAGAAACAATTAATTCCAGTTCCTAAAAATCAGCCGAAAAACCAAAAAAAATTATTAACTTACATGTGCTATTTTTGTAAAAAGCAAATAACCGCTTTTACGAAAATTTTAGGCAGTTTTTCTTGAAAGTGGCTACAGTAAAGGGTTTTAGGCGATTTTTTAAATTTAAAATAGCAATTTATTGCTCGTTATTTGTTTGTTAATTGGCTTGTTTTGTTAACAGTCTGTTTTGATTTATCAACCTCAGAAAAATAGTGAACTTTGCAATCTGCATTCTGTAAGTTTTGCTAAAGAAACAATAGGTTGATGATTTTTTTTTTCAACAAATTGTTAGCAATTTCGTCCTCCGGTTGTAAAAAAACGGGGTGTTTTAAGGACGAAAAATTGGACTAAGAAATTGCCGAAGTAATGAAGCGGTTGATTAGTAAAAAACGTTGCTCAATAGCTCTTTTCTGCTGCCTGAATAAGTTGTTTTTTGAGCTTTTTTGTTGTCGTTTTGATTAATAATTGAATTTAAACTTGTTGAACGTTGTTTGAGAATATGGATAAGCATCTTTACAATACAAATACTAATGTTTTAACTGAAGCAGAGCAACTATGGGAAAAATGTTTAAATATTATTAAAGACAATGTAGCATATAGTACATATCAAACTTGGTTTGTTCCTATTAAGGCAGTTGGGCTCAACGACAATGTTATCACCCTTCAGGTGCCAAGCCAGTTTTTTTATGAATGGCTGGAAGAACACTATGTAGAGCTGTTGGGTAAAACTATAAAACGTGTTTTGGGTAGAGTTGGCAGGCTCGAATACCGCATTATGATGGAAAGTAGCTCTATAAAGCACAATCCTGCTACAATGAATGTATCTGGTAGCGCATACCCCAAACAACCCAAGGAGAGTAATTTTATTGATATTTCTTTAAAGCGCAGCGATCCGCACGATATTAAGACGCCCTATGCAATACCAGGCCTGAAACGCGTGCAGATAGATCCGCAGTTGAATAGTAATTATGTTTTTGATAATTATGTAGAAGGCGATTGTAACAGGGTGGCGCGGTCTGCAGGCATACATGTTGCTCAAAAGCCGGGCGCTACTTCTTTTAATCCGCTCGTAGTATATGGCGGCGTAGGTTGGGGTAAAACGCATCTGGTGCAGGCCATAGGCAACGATGTGCGCCGATTGCATCCTAATAAATCAGTACTTTATGTAAGCGCTGAAAAGTTCATCAATCAGTTTATAGATCACTCTAAGAATAATGAAGTGAATGATTTTATTCATTTCTACCAGCTTATTGATGTGCTCATAATGGATGATATTCATTTGTTTGTTACTGCCCCCAAAACGCAGGATGTATTTTTTGCAATTTTCAATCATCTGCATCAGAGCGGCAAACAAATAATACTAACCAGCGATACAGCGCCTCGCGATCTGGAAGGAATGCAGGAGCGATTATTAAGCCGTTTTAGGTGGGGATTGAACGCAGATATACAAGCGCCCGACTATGAAACAAGACGCGCTATTTTGCAGGTAAAAATGCGTCAGGAAGGTCTGGAAATATCTGATGAGGTGGTTAGGTATGTAGCTTACAACATCCAAAGCAATGTTCGCGAACTTGAAGGAGCGCTAATAGCTTTGTATGCGCAGGCAACGCTTAATAAAAAAGAAATTGATATTGACCTTGCGAAGCGTGTGATGAAGAATTTTGTGAAAACAGCAGCGCGCGAAATGACCATCGAGAATATTCAGAAGCTCGTTTGCGATTATTATCATGTTTCTTACGATCGTTTGCTTACAAAAACCCGTAAGCGCGATGTGGTATTGGCGCGTCAGATAACCATGTATTTTGCTAAGAAATTCACCAAACAGTCATTAAAAACTATTGGCGATCACTTCGGTGGATTTGACCATACTACTGTTATCCATTCTTGCCAAACGGTAGAAAACCTAATGGAAACCGACATGGAATACAAAGAGAACATTATAGAAATACAACAAAAGGTACAGCTTGCCAGCGCCTAAGCTGTAATATATTATAATTTTGAAAGCCTCTGGATATACACCCAGAGGCTTTTTTAATAAATGCAATCAGTGCGCAATATGACAAGAATTGTGTGAGTATCTCTTTGATTGCCAATAAGTAAGGTTGTTGTATCTAAATGAAATTATTGTATAAATACAAATGCCCCTACAGTTTTTGGAGGGGCATTTGCATTATTAATTAAAAGTCTTTTTTAGTTTTTCCTGTTGTCAAAAATGCTCAAGAGCATTATAAACAGGTTCAGAAAGTCGAGATATAAAGTAAGTGCGCCTAATAACGCCAACTTCTTAACATCGTTAGCAGGAGTGCCTTCATACTCTAAACCGGCGCCTATTCTTTTCAATTTCTGAACATCGTAAGCAGTAAGACCTGTAAATACCGCAACGCCTATAATACCAATCAAGTAACTTAAACCTGAACTTTTCAAAAAGATATTGATAACAATAGAGATCAAAATACCTATCAAACCAATACCCAGAATCCGTCCAAAAGAAGTAAGGTCTTTATCGGTGGTATAACCCATAAATGCCATAATGCCAAACATAGCCGATGCTGCGCCAAAACAACCGATTACCGATGAAGCGGTATGTACTATCAGTGTATAACTAAGGCTGATACCTGTAACCGCGGCATATAAAACAAAGAACGCTGTAAGCGCAGTAGCCGAAAGCCTCGTAAAAGCGAAACTCATCGTCAAAATAAAAATCAGCGGAGCAATGGTAACCAACCATCCTAGACCGCTCGGACGTAATATGCCCATTTCATTTACGCTATAAAGCATTTGAAACAACGAGCTATTGGTTGCAAACAAGAAAGCGAACAGAGTAGATATAGCTAATGCGCCAAACATCCACGCAAATACATTGGCCATATACTTTTTTCCGGCAACACCGCCCGATACCGGTTGACTCTTTAAAACTGTGTAGTCCGTAAAACCACTATTATTGTAATTACTCATACTTTTACTATATTTTGTTTCACGTAAAGTTAGCGCTATTTCCAAAATATGGATAATGTGCACTTCCAATTTAACTTTTTGCTATAGTAGCGATTGTTGTTGCTAAATTATGTATAATATGTACCGGAGAAATGGTGGTATCGTTTACTTAAAATTATTCAGGGTAATGCTGATGCTAACAGTTTTACCCTTGCTAATAGGTTGGAAGCAGGTTGTTTTATCGCCCAAAGACCAACATATTACTTACATGGGGAGGGTGAAAACAGATTCTACAGCCACAACTATTTACTGGTCGGGAACCTCAGTAAAAATACGTTTTACAGGAACAGGCGTTAGCGCACTCATTAAAGACGAAAAAGGACAAAACTATTTTTACGTAATCGTAGATGGAAAAATCAGGACGAAACTGCAACCGGACACAATACAAACACTTCAGCCGCTCGCCCAAAATTTGCGGCCAGGAAACCATGAGGTAGAACTTGTAAAACTTACTGAGGAGGCAATGGGTAAAACCTGGCTATATAACATAACGCTAAACCCAAATTGCAAACCGCTGCCTGCCGCTACACCCGGCGCAAGGATAATGGAGTTTTATGGCAACTCCATCACATCCGGCTATAGCCTCGAGGATACTGTGGGCGACAGTCGCGATCCGTTATATTTCAATAACTATCTAACCTATGCATCGGTTACTGCGCGTCATTACAAAGCTCAATATCATTGTATCTCTAAAAGCGGTATCGGATTAATGCTAAGTTGGTTTCCCATTATTATGCCCGAACTATATTACCGGCTCGACCCGGCCGATCCTGCAAGTATGTGGGATTTTAATAACTTTCAGCCGGACGTAGTTGTTGTAGATTTATTGCAGAATGACTCATGGTTAGTCAATAAACCAAATCATCCTCAGTTTGTTGCCCGATTTGGGTCTACCCCACCCTCCGATACTTTCATTGTCAATAGCTATAAGCGCTTCATCAAGCAGCTAATTGCCCGTAGGCCAAACGCTACGATTATCTGTACCCTTGGCTCAATGGATGCCACAAAGGAAGGGTCTAAGTGGCCGGGTTATGTCTCGCGAGCGGTAAATGAGCTTGCCGACCCCAAGGTGTTGGTTCACTTTTTTCCTTACAATAATACCGGCAAACACCCCAAAAAAGCGAATCAGGCTGCTATGGCCAAGAGTTTGATAGCATTTATTGATAAGAAAGTAAAATGGTGAAGCTTTTAGGCTTCACCATTTTACAAATTTTATATTAATACTATATTAATAGTATGCCTTACTTTTCAGGTAGTCGTTCACATATTCGCCTACACCCTGCTCTAAAGTATAAAAAGGTTTGTCGTAGCCGGCAGCGCGTAACTTATTCATATTCGCCTCAGTGAAATATTGATACTTGTCGCGAATGTCGATTGGCGTATCTACAAAGTCAATATTTTCCGGTAGCTGCAATGTGGTAAATATCGCGCCTACCAAATCTTTGAATGTTCTCGCCTTGCCAGTGCCGGTATTGTACAAGCCGCTCGCAGGTTGATGTTCCATTAGCCATGTGCATATTTGCACTACGTCTTTTACATAAATAAAGTCGCGTATTTGCTCGCCATCTTTATAGTCCGGATTATGCGAACGGAATAAGCGTACGCTACCATTGGCATTGATCTGATTGAAAGCATGAAATATCACCGATGCCATTCTACCTTTATGGTATTCATTAGGTCCAAAAACGTTGAAGAATTTTAGACCTGCCCAAAACGGCGGCGCATTTTTCTGTTCCAGCGCCCATATGTCAAATTCGTTTTTAGACACGCCATATGGGTTTAGCGGATGCAAGCTTTGTACAATGTCATGGCTATCGGTATAGCCATGCTCGCCATTGCCATAGGTAGCTGCGCTCGATGCATACACCAGCGGAATATTATTTTCTGTGCACACCGACCAAATCATCTTCGAGTAATCCAGATTCAGTTTTTTGTGTACAGCATAATCCATCTCGGTAGTATCGGTGCGCGCGCCAAGGTGAAACACGTATTTTATGAGCTGCTTATGGCTTTTGTGCCACTCTTCAAACTGCTCGCGATGCACTTTATGCAGGTATTTTTTGTTAACCAGATTGGGCGATTTCAATTCATTAGAAAAATCGTCGACCAATACTAATTGGGTAAACCCAAGGCGATTCAAATAACCAACAAGGTAACTACCTATAAAGCCCGCGGCTCCGGTAACTACAATTACTTCGTTTTCCTGCATTTTCGGTGTTTGAGTTGAACTTAATGCTCGCCTTTAGCCTCTTCTTTTTTCTCTACCGGAGCTGCAGTAGCTGGAGCTCCGCCCTCTGGATGCTCTTCATGGGTAGCTTCAGCGCCTTTAGCTTCTGTTTTGCCCTCTTCGTGTTTACCTTCTTCGTGTTTAGCTCCGCCATGCATTTCATGCGTAGCCTCGCCATGGCCATGACCTTCACCTTCGCCGGCGCTTTCAGCCTGTATGAAATTAAGCGAAGCAATGAACAATCCTACGAGTATTATTACCAGCCAAAAACCGTTTTTGAATGATATTATTGTTTTATTCTCCTTTGTGTGTCCGTGTTGTGTGTCGTGACTCATGAGTTGTGCTTTTATTATGTGCAAATGTAAACTTTTGCCCGTATTTTTCTAAATAGCCTTGTAAAATTTGTGGTGCGCTACGAGGTTACGTTCCTATAATTATTTTGAATTTCCATACCAATACATAAATACACAGAGCGCAATGGTAATTAAGAGTACTATAAATGGCTGCCATTTGTCCATATTAGCCCGTTTTTCGCGCAGTTTGGTATGCTCCTGAACTACCAACAACAGTTGTTCATCGCCTTCGCAAAGCACATTCAGTCGTTCCGTAATTGTAGCTAAATAGCGCAATTCCAGTTTTTGTGTTGCCAATATTAGTTCGTTAGTAATGGCGGCGTTAATTTCAATATTTTTATTTTGTAGTAACACGCCAAGGTGCGAGTCGCTTAATATCAGCAATATATATTCTTGCAGCGCTGTTTGGCTCATTCGGTGGGTGTCCATCGTGTCAAGGCTTGCATTTAGCTCCTTACATATCTTTAGTAGCCATTCCGGCGTTACGGCGTCTTTGTAGCGCGTTTTTGCGCCCATGCCCATTAGCCAGCGTTCGTCGTCGTAATGTTTTCGTTTGGAGGTATTAGACAGTACAGAATAGGCTTCCTGCACCTCTTTGAAGTGCGCCTCTGCCAACGCATTTCCCTGATTTTTATCGGGGTGATACTTGAACGCCAACGACCTGTACGCCTTTTTTATAGCATGGAGGTCGGCATTGGGCTGTATGCCAAGTATTTTGTAATAGTCTTTCATAGTCCCGATAAAGGCCGGGCGAAAATAGTGTTTTTTGGATTG
>CAZLPE010000056.1:3359-23696 GCA_964561325.1 uncultured Flavipsychrobacter sp. | reverse complement strand
AGGGTGGTGGTAGATGGGCAGGTGGCGGTGAGGAGGTTTAGCGTCGATTAAAGGAATGGTGATTTCATAAATTTCTTATTGAGTAGCAATTGGCGGCATTGATATATTGAGTATACGGCGCACGGCTACAAAGCCCGCGTATTATTAACACATTTACAGTAGTAGTTTACATGCGGTAGACCGAATAGCTGCGTATTTTTGCACCATGAAACTTACCCTCGGCTTTAGCCCATGCCCCAACGACACTTTTATTTTTGACGCCATGGTGAATGGCAAAATAGATACAAAGGGTATTGAGTTTGATTTTGTGATGGAAGATGTAGAAACCTTGAATGTATGGGCTGCTGAAGGTAAGCTGGATGTAACAAAACTGAGTTATAGCGCTTTTTTGCACGTAGCAGACGCCTATGCGCTACTGCATAGCGGCAGCGCGCTGGGTGTGGGCGTGGGGCCGCTGCTGGTAGCAAAAAAACAGTATGCCCCGGAAGAAATAAGCAATTTGCGTATAGCCATACCGGGCGCAAAAACCACCGCAAATCTGCTGCTGACGCTGGCCTACCCACTGGCTATGCAGAAAACTGAAGTAGTATTCAGCGATATTGAAGCGATGGTGGTAAATGGCGTATACGATGCCGGACTGATTATTCACGAAAGCCGGTTTACTTATCAACAAAAAGGACTGGTGAAGTTGCTGGATCTGGGCGACTGGTGGGAGCAGAGCGCCGGCGCAGCTATACCGCTGGGCGGCATAGTAGCGCGCCGCAGTCTGGGCGCTGAATTGTGCGGCGTAGTAGACGGCATCATCAAAGAGAGCTTGCAGTACTCGTGGCAGCGATATCCCGATCTGGCGCCGTTTGTAACAGCCAACGCACAAGAAATGGAAGAAGACGTAATGCGCAAGCATATACAACTGTACGTAAACGACTATACAGCCGACCTTGGCGACACAGGGCGCAATGCTATTAATACTTTGTTTGCAAAAGCGGCGGCAGCCGGCTTGCTTAAAGAGGGCATGCCGAGCGCGGTGTTTTATTAACGGTTATTATTAGCGCGATGGTTTTATAAGCGAGTAGATCACCGAGTCTATAAATTTGCCATCGAAAAAGTAGTTTTCTTTAAAGTGGGCTTCTTTTACAAATTTGTTGCGCTCCAGCAGCCGTATAGACGCTGTATTTTCTTTGTCTACATTGGCCTCTATACTGTGCAGGCCTATTTTGTTGAAGCCATAATCCAGTATCAGCGCCAGCGCTTCCTGCATAAGGCCGCGCCCTTGCAGGTCGGGGTGTAGCGCATAGCTCAGTTCGCCGCGGTAATGCTCTTTCAAAAAATTGCGATACGCTATTACGCCCACCATTGTTGGCGCGTCTTTTAGGGTAATTGCCCACCAAATACCTTCTTGTCTGGACATCATGTTAGTCAATCGATCCAGGTAGGCTTCGGCTTCGGCCATGTTTGCTGCCAGCGGCACACCTATGTACTTCATCACTTCGGGGTGCGAGCGCATATAGTACACCTCGTTCACATCGCTCGCCCGCAATTCGCGTAGCGTAAGCCGCTCCGTTTCCATTATCGGAAATGGGTTGAAGTTGAACGTAAGTTGCATTGTGCTGTTTTGATAAAATGCCGGAAAATCCCTTGCCCTGCCACACAGTAAAATGGCGCTCTATCAAAGATATAGTTTTGTTATTGTAATTTCATAATAAGATTTAAGGTGTTTTTAAGATACAGCGCCCTGATAACGAATGGTTTATACCTGCGTAGAATAGCCGCGGCCACGTTTAGGCGCATAAAAAAGCCGTTGGCGCAACAGATCGGGCGGCAACGGCTTTTGAGTGTTTTTGGGGTTTGTTTACTGCTCTGTAAGTATCAAAGAGTATACGGCAGTATCTTGATACTTACCATCGTAGTAGTGGTTTTCTCTATAATAGCCTTCCCGCACAAAGTTGTTGCGTTCCAGCAATTTGATAGACGCGATATTGTTTGGGTCTACATGCGCCTCTACCGAGTGAAGTTTCAAGGTGTGGTAGCCGTAGTGCAGCACAGCGCTGAGCGCCTCCTGCATCAGTCCTTGCCCCTGATAGTCGGGGTGCAGTATGTAGCCCATCTCGGCGCGGTCGTGCTCGCGCATCAGGCGCCAGTAGCTAATATTGCCTATCAGTTTGGTGTAGTTTTTCTGCGTTATCGCCCAGGTTATTCCTTCTTGTTTTACTGTGGCTTCATTTGCTTTCTGAATAAGAGCGGCAGCTTCTATCACCGATTTGGCGCGCGGGCGACCGATATACTCCATCACTTTTTCGTCCGACCGGAGGTGATACATTTCATTGGCGTCGCTTGCTTTAATTTGCCTTAACGTTAGTCGCTCTGTAGTCAGTATCGGGAAATTCACAAAATTTAGATTCAGCATAGCATTGTGTGTTATGTTAAGGTTACCTAATTCGCTCAGATTGCTAAGTTAGGTAACCCAATCCATACCGCTGCCCTAAACAGCTGTTTAAAATTTCTAAAAATTTGCCGCAAGCATCACTCCTCCATGCCAAAGTCGTAGTCGCGTTCTACTTTGCAAATCCTTGTTTTGTAGCTTTTATACCATGCTGTGCGGCCATTATGTTGCGCTTGCCGGTGTTCCGTATTGTATTTCCATTTTTTTATGGCTTCCAGAGTGGTCCAGTAAGACACCGTGATGCCTAAGCCGTCGCGTACGCTCTCTATGCCCAGGTAGCCTTCCTGTTGTTTGGCCAGTTCGTCCATAAGGTCGGCCATAGCCGCATAGCCATTGTCGGCATCTGTTCGCAGGTTGGTAAAGATTACCGCGTAGTAGGGCGGCGCAGGTGTTTTGGCTATCATGCTGGTGTTTTTTTGTACAACGTACAACGGATGTTTGCGGCGCGCTATTGCGTGCCGCTCCTTAATTTAGGTTAATGCGTAGCCATTCAGGTGTTTCCACAATGTTATTACTTCAGAAGCTTCTTTTACATCGTGCACCCGCAGTATGCGCGCACCTTGCTGTAATGCCGCCATATTGAGCGCCGTTGTGCCATTGAGCGCTGCATCCGGGTTTATCTTAAGCGGCTTGCATATCATCGACTTTCGCGATAGTCCGGCTAAAACCGGCCGGCCAAGAACAGAAAAATCAGCTAACGACCGAAGCAGTTCGAAGTTGTGTGCAACAGTTTTGCCAAACCCAAAGCCGGGATCTATGATTATATCTACGATGCCGGCCTCTGCGCATCTCCGGCATACATCTTGCAGATAGTTGATGACCTCCAGTGTTACGTTTTGATAGGCGGGATTTATCTGCATATCGGCGGGCGTACCCTGCATATGCATGGCTATGTAGGGTACCCTGAGGGCGGCAACGGTAGCAATCATAGCAGGGTCGAAGCGGCCGCTGCTAACATCGTTTACAATGTGGGCTCCGGCGGCTACCGCAGCGCGCGCCACAGTAGCATTGTACGTATCTACAGACAGCCATACTTCCGGAAACTCCCTGCCCAGCGCTTCTATTACCGGCAACACTCTGTTCAGTTCTTCGGTAGTATCCATTAGCGGTTGGCCGGGCTTGGTGCTTGCTCCGCCTACATCCAGTATCGTTGCTCCATCTTTGAGCATTTTTTCGGCGGTTGCCAGCATTCCGGCTACATTGTTGTCGCGTCCCTTGGTGTAAAAGCTATCGGGAGTAGCGTTGAGTATGCCCATTACAATCGGCGTCGATAAACTGAGCAGGCGACCTTTGCTTTGAATGGTATTGTTTGATATTGGTAAAGGCACAGAGCTTTATTTTTTGATTAAATCAACGCAATTGAACGGTTATCTTATTTTAAAATAGTTGGTTATTTATAGAAACCTTGTATTTTTCTGTCAGTTCTTGTATGTTTGGCAAAGGTAAAGAAAAATACGCCTGCGGTTTTTTGTGCGGCTTTATAAACCGATGGTTAGTAACGCTGTTTTTTAATATTTATTTAGGAAATAAGGCGCCTTGTAGCTGGGGGCTGTATTATCTGCTATAGTAAATTGAACTATTTTTACCAGCAGATTTTTACATTTGTAAACCTTTGCTTTGTCTCGCTTTTGAGCGGCAAATCTTATGAGCATAGTATCGAAACATTAACAACAACATATATTTTATCGCAGCATGAAGTACGTTATTTGGTTGGTTCGTATAGTTATCGGAGCCTTGTTTATTTTTTCGGGTCTTGTGAAGGCCAATGACCCTCTGGGGCTTACCTACAAAATGAATGAGTTTTTTGAAGTGTGGGACATGAATTTCATGATCAATTACACGCTTGCGCTATCTGTAGGTATGATAGCCTTCGAGATCATTGCGGGTGTGGCCATGATAGTAGGCAACTACTTCAGGCTGTATGTAACTACATTGTTGCTCTTAAATATTTTTTACACATTCCTTACCGGCTATGCGCTTTATTCTGGCAAGATAAAAGAGTGCGGTTGTTTTGGCGATTGCATAAAGATATCTAATACCGCTACCTTCTACAAAGATGTAGTACTTACGGCGCTCAATGTGTTTTTGTACATATATCGCTACCGTGTATTCCCAATTTTCAACAAAACATCTATCAATTTTGCTATCGTGTTTGCAGCGGCGGTGTTTGCATTTGGTAGCCAATGGTACACGCTACACCACCTTCCCTATCACGACTGCCTGCCCTACAAAACAGGCAACAACATACTGGAGAAAATGAAACCAGGCCCAGACTATCATGAGGCCATATATGAGAATGTGTTTATTTACGAAAAGAATGGAATCAAGCAGGAGTTTACGGCTAAAAACTATCCGTGGCAAGATACCACATGGGTATTTGTAGACCGTAAGGATAAACTGATAGCAGAGGCTACCGGACTACCGGAAATACATGATTTTTCGCTTACCGATTCGGCAGGTGTAAGCCAGACGCTGAACGTGATGACCAAGAAAGGATATACATTCCTGTGGTTCATACGCGAGCCCGAAAGTGCGCCTACAACCAATATAGACAGACTGAAAAATCTGGTAGACAAAGCAAATGCCCTGCATATACCCATATATATGGCAAGCAGCGCCGGAAACGACCTTTGCAAGACCTATCTGGAAGCTAAGGGGCTTACCAATTTGCCGTTCCTGATAATAGATGGCACCGTAATAAAAACAGCTATGCGCACCAATCCGGGCCTGATGTTGCTTAGAGACGGCGTAGTAGTAAAGAAATGGAGCTATCTGGATTATCCGAAAGATATATCTATGAACGGCGACGATTTGGATATTAAGGAGAAGTAAGAGCATATGCCCTGAATACATAGGGGCTCTGTAATAAAAACCGACCCATTTTTAACGCCTGAGGCAATAAAAATGGGTCGGTTTTTTATTGTTAAAAGTTGATTTATTGCGTCGCTTTGCGCCATAAATTATACCGACGCCTAACGATTGTAGGGTGTATAATTGCTATTTTCAGTTAACTTTGTCGTCCTCTCAAACAGTTGCATGACATTACCAGAAGGTAAAAAAGTTTATTTCGCTTCCGACTTCCATTTGGGTATACCCGATAGAGCTACAAGCATAGAACGTGAAAAGCGTATATGCAGGTGGCTGGACGAAATAAGCGCCGACGCCGCCCTGCTATACCTTGTGGGCGATTTGTTTGATACGTGGTTTGAATACCGCAATGTAGTGCCGCGCGGGTATACCCGCTTTATGGGCAAGCTGGCAGAGCTAAGCGACAAAGGGCTGCAAATAGAAGCTTTTACAGGAAATCATGATTTGTGGATGCTCGATTATTTTGGGCAGGAACTGAACATACCGGTGCATCATGGACCCATAATTCGTGATATTAACGGTAAGAAATTGTTTATTGCGCATGGCGATGGATTAGGACCCGGCGACCATGGGTATAAAATACTGAAAAAGGTGTTGCGCAGCGGATTGTCGCAATGGATTTACCGCAGGGTGCACCCCGACACCGGAGTTGGCGTAGCCAGTTGGTTCAGCAGATTGGGCCCCAAGCATGCCGATGCGCCGCTCAAGGAGTTTCTGGGGCCGGAAAGAGAAATGCTGGTGCAGTTTTGTCTCGAAACATTGAAAACGCAGCACATAGATTTTTTTGTTTTTGGACACAGGCACATAGCTATAGACTACCCGCTACCACAAAACAGCAAGTATGTGAATCTGGGCGACTGGATACAATATGATAGCTATGGCGTGTTTGACGGCAGGGAAATGCATTTGAAATTTTATGGAAATCCACCGAGATACACACCTAAAGCTGGTTAACGCTACTTTGGGCGGGTGGAATAATTTATTTTTTTGACCTTTTAAACGCATATGCAACGAACAGTAGTAATGATAAGGCACGCCAAAAGTAGCTGGGCGAATCCTTTACAGAGCGATTTCGATCGTCCGCTCAACGACCGTGGCAAAAAAGATGCGCCGGCAATGGGCGAGCGGTTGAAAACCCTCAACCTTATTCCCGATCTGATAATATCGAGCGCGGCAAAACGCACAAAGCAAACCGCCAAAAGCATTGCTACTGCTGTAGGATACAATATTGCAGATATTAAATGGGAAGAAAAGTTGTATCATTGTATTCCTTCTGTATTTGAAGAATTGATCTATGAGGTGGATGATCGAGTGAAAACTATTTTTATAGTAGCGCACAATCCGGGCATCACAGAATTCGTTAATCAGATGTCGGCCGATTTTTGCATAGACAATATGCCTACCTGTGCAATTGCCGCCGCGCATGTAGATACAGAAGAGTGGAGCGGTTACTCCACATCAAAAAAGACCGTTTTTTTATTCCAATATCCAGGAAAACATGATGACGCCTAATAAAACCATAGTACAGATTACCGCTATAATTGAGAAATTATTTGAAGAGCATTTTGAAAAGAAGGCCGAAGTTGTAGAGGCGCTTCCGGTTTCGGGCTCAGACCGCAGATATTACCGGGTGAGCGCAGGCAAAACAGCCGCAATAGCTACCTATAACATTAATGTGGCGGAAAATAATACCTTCTTTTACTTTACCGAGCTTTTGCGTAAGCATCAGGTAAATGTGCCTGAGGTATACAAAATAAGCAAAGACCGCAGGGCTTATCTGCAACAGGATCTGGGGCGGGTGTCGCTGTTTGATATGGTGATAAAGGAAGGCTATACCGAACCTATCCGCAAGCTATACCACAAATCGCTGGCGCAACTGGCTAAGGTGCAATGGATAGCCGGCCGCGAGGCAGACTACAAGCAGTGTTTTTCGGCAAAGCAGTTTGACGAAAAAGCAATTATGTCGGATTTGCTGTATTTCAAATATTATTTTGCCGACCTGCAAGGCATAAGCTACGACCGCTCGGGACTGATGAGCGAGATGGAAATGCTGAGTAAAGACCTGGGCAGAGTGCAACCCCAAATGCTGATGTTTCGCGACTTTCAGAGTCGGAACATAATGATACATGAAGGCAAGGTATTCTTTATAGACTATCAGGGCAGTATGCAGGGGCCGCCGCAATACGATATTGCATCGCTGCTTTGGCAGGCGAGAGCCCAGTTGCCGGCGGCATGGAAAGAAGACCTGCTCAACGGCTATATTAGCGCGCTCAATGAGCTGCATGTGCCCCGTATGGATGAAATTCACTTCCGCAGAGGTTATGTGCAGTTTGTGCTTGTGCGGCTATTGCAGGTGTTGGGGTCTTATGGTTTCAGGGGGTTGCTACAGCACAAAGCGCATTTTATTACCAGTATAGGGCCGGCCCTAAAAAATCTGGAGCAGTTTCTTGCAGGCCATCCGCAAACTCCTGCTTATCCCGAACTGAGAACCCTGCTGGAGAAGATATCGTCGCCGGAGATGCAGGACAAGTATGCCACTGCCAATACTGATGTAAAGCCATCGCTTGTGGTGAATGTAAACAGCTTTTCGTACAAAAACGGCTTGCCCAAGTCGGCAAGTCCGCATGGCGGCGGTTTTGTGTTTGATTGCAGGGGTATACTAAATCCCGGTCGTTACGACGCCTACAAGCACCTTACCGGCAACGATGAGTTGGTGCGTCAGTTTTTAGAGCGCGAAACAAAAATGCCCGATTTTATGAATTATGTGTATGCGTTGGTGTCTATCAACGTAGACGATTACATAGCGCGCGGCTTTGAGCACCTCACAGTATCGTTTGGTTGTACTGGTGGCCAGCACCGGTCGGTTTATGCGGCCAATCAGTTGGGGCAGTTTCTGCGCACCCGTTACAACCTTGACGTAACGGTAGAACACCTTAATGAGAAAAAATGGTTGCTTGCCGACGCAGCAGCTACTGAATAAGTACTATAGCTAACTTTAATAGGAAAGGGATAATCTACTCTGTAGTTTCAGAGCGATTATCCCTTTTCCGCTTATAAGTTTATTGCTGTACAGAAGGTACATAATTGGCTGGGTACGACTGTCCGTGCGGCGCTATCTGGCTTGGGGGCACAGGCTGAGGCCGTTGCCATTCTGTAGACATAGACGGTCTGTAAGACGGCTCTTCCTTTTCTATAACAGGTTGCGAGAATGCCGAGTTATATTCGGTAGGCGTTTGGCCGCATATATAGTAGCCTCTGTTATTTTTACAGATATCAAAGTTTTGTTCGTAAGCTGGTTTGGCAGGTTTTCTTTTTTTCTTTACGGTTACTTTGTTAGTAGTCTTCGTTTTTTCGCCGGCTGCGGGGCTTTTTGTGGTTTGCGCCATGGCCCCTGCTGTCAGAAAGCAGGCAACAGTGAAAAACAATGCTATTTTTTTCATTTTGGTATGATTAAAGTGGTTTTTAGCGAAAATATACTGTTTCTGCAATACATAGTATCGCCATCAGAAATTTAAGGTACGTCTTTTATTTGTGGAGTGTCGTTTCTTTAAAAATAATTATACAAATCTTTAACAAGGTACTATGTATTGCACAATACTATTTTTTACCTACCTTTGTTGCAGAATAGAAACGGTATGGCAATAGATAATACGGAATCTCAGATGAGAAAGGGGCTGCTGGAATTGTGTATTCTGGGTATTATACAGCGGCACAAGGAAGCATACCCCAGCGATATACTGGAACAGCTAAAAGGATCGAAACTGGTGGTGTTGGAGGGCACGCTGTATCCGCTGCTTACTCGCCTCAAAAATTCAGGGATGCTCAGTTACCGGTGGGAAGAGTCGGTTTCGGGGCCGCCGCGCAAGTATTTTTCACTGACCGACGAAGGCGCAAGGTTTTACGAGCAATTGCTCACCTCGTGGCGCGAACTTAGTAAAGCAGTAAACGATTTAACCAACAACTAAAACAACAATAAATTCCAGACTATGCAACGCATAATTCAAATCAACATTGCCGGCCGCGTTCAGCCAATAGAAGAAGATGCATATTTGTCGCTCAGAGACTATATAAACAGTTTGCGTCAGCAGTTTGACGGCGACGACGGACGTGAAATAATAGAAGATATAGAAAATCGTATTGCCGAGTTGTTTGCCATACGCTTGCAGAGCGGCGTAGCGGCAATAGACCGTGCCGATGTGAAGAAAGTGATAGATACGCTTGGCGCTGCCAGCGAACTGCACGATGGCGGCTCGTCGTTTGGTAAGAGTAAAAAAAGCGGACCGTCGGCAGCGCAGGGCAGTCAGCGTCAGGGCAATCCCGGGCACAGTAACGGACGCGGCAGATTATTGCGCAACCCTTTTGATAAAGTTGTTGGCGGCGTATGCAGCGGCATAGCGCAATATTTTGATGTAGATGTGGTAATCATCAGGTTGGTGATGGCATTGTTTTTAACGATGGGTATAGGCGTGGTGGCCTACATAATAGCCTGGGCTATAATACCGGCGGCAAAAACCAGAGAAGAACTGTATAACATGACCAACGGCAACCCAATGACCTTTCACGAATTGTCGAACAACGTAGGCATGGAGCTGGAAGACCTGAAAAAGCGCGGCGAGCAAATGAGCAGAGAGTTGCAGGATTTTTTCAGGAAGAAGAAATGAACAGATAGCGGCATCAATTTTTGACAGTAGGCAACTGCTTTTACCTTAGTTTTGCCCAATTACCTTTTAGCAACCAACGCCATGCCAAAACAATACAAGCATCTTTTCTTTGACCTCGATCATACGCTATGGGATTTCGACAAAAATTCGGAAGCGGCGTTACGGAAACTGTATGCAGAATACGATTTGCACGGGAGAGGCATTACCGATTTTGAACTGATGTTTAAAAACTACAACTATCATAACGACCGGTTGTGGGAGCGGTATCGTAAAGGGTTTATTAAGCGCGACGAGCTGCGCTGGAAACGCATGTGGCTAATGCTGCTGGATCATAAAGTAGCCGACACCGCGCTGGCCAATGAGCTGAGCATAGCCTATCTGGAAATACTGCCTACGCAAACCCTGCTGGTGCCTCATGCCAAAGAAACGCTGGATCACTGCCTGGGGCGCTACGAGATGCACCTGATAACTAACGGTTTTGAAACTACGCAGCGGTTAAAGTTGCAATACTCGGGTATAGCGCGGTATTTTACACATCTTGTTACCTCTGAAAAGAGTAACAGTATGAAGCCGCATCGCGACATTTTCGACTATGCGCTTAAACTTGCCGACGCGGAGCTGGAAACAAGTTTGATGATAGGCGACGCTATAGATGTAGATATACTGGGCGCATTGAATGTAGGTATGGATACTGTGTACTATAATCCCGGGCATGTGCAGCACCTGCGAAAACCCACCTACGAAATAACGCACCTGAAAGAACTGCTGAACATACTGTAGCGATGTAGCGGCTATTTAACCACAATTTCATCTACTACCCGTTCGTTAAAATATTCGTTTATTCTTGCCACCATTTGGTCTTTGCCCAATAGCAGTTCTTGCTTTAGGGGGGCTACATCGGTGTATATAGTCAGTGTTTTATTAAACATATTCAGCGATCTTGTGTACTTGGCTATGGTTTTGCCGGCTATGCTTTCCCACTCGTTTTTTATACGAAGCTCTATTACTTTGGGCTTCCAATGCGACCTTTCCATCAACAGATTCAACGCCTCGCCTATGCTATACGACCCCATCTTGTAGTATTTACAGCAGGCAAGTTACCCCATATCTGTAGCATTAGGCAGGATTGGGCTGCATTTTTTTTTGCAGGCACAGTATAGCGTAGCGCACGGTTGGCTGCAACAGCTGGGAACTACAGCGCAAAGTGGGTTTTGTTTGTTTTGCCGCCCCGAAATTTAAACAGCCGGAGTTGGCGAAAAAGACTAAATTTGTTGGAAACAGGATTTTTTGCACCCCATGGCGCAACTCGTTATCGCTTATCACCAAACTGCTATAATAAAATGATAACCACAGTATTGGTAATCGTTTCTGATGAAGATAAATACAGTCGGCTACACGAGCGCTTGACGCAGGCTTATGGTGGTAAAGTCAATATTTTCAGGTTGCATGCCTATGCCGACGTAACCTCGGTAAATGCCTCCAATATTAATTTCGTGATAGTAGATATGTTGCTGCCGGTACAGGGCAATGTGCCGGTATTACAACTGTTACGCGGGCTGTTCAGGTATACGCCCATATTGGTGATCACGGATAACTACCACCTTCCATCGCAGATGAATGCCGTAAAGAATGGCGCGCAGGATGTGCTGGTCTGGGCAGACGTGCAGGGCGATGCCCTGCACCGCGCAATGGCGTTTGCAGCCGAAAGGTGCAGCGGTATGCGAAAGAACGATCTGATAGCAGACGAGTATAAAAAGCACTTCGACGCGGGCCCCATACCTATGTGGGTGATAGACACAAAAACCATGCGTTTTTTGCTGGTGAACAATGCTGCGGTGCAAAAATACGGCTACACAAAGGCGGAGTTTTATACCATGACCGTGCCGGATATATTGGCCCCGGAAGACAAGGGCCCTATGCTGGAAACCTATGAAAGGCGAGCGGAGGAGTATTTTGACGCCGGATACTGGCGGCACAAGAAAAAAAATGGAACAACGTTTTATGTGCACATATATGCGCACTCCACAACGTTTAATCATATTGATGCCCGCCTGTGCTTTTCTGTAGATGTAGACAAACAACTACAGATGAACAAGCGCAACGAGGAGTTGATGGCCCTGATAACAGAACAAAAACAGCAGCTTGACAATTTGCTGGTATCGATAACCGATGCGCTCTGGACCCGCAATGCCGAAACGCTGGAGCTACTATATGGCAACCATGCCTACTTTAAGCTACATGGCTATACGCTGGAAGAAATGACGCCTAACAGAGACTTTATTTTTAAAGCAGTATACCCCGACGACCATGCAATAATAGCTGGCGCTTATGCCGATATCATAGAAAAAGGCAGCGCCGATGTTATGTACAGGTATATACACAAAGACGGGTCTATAAAGACGCTGCGGGTGCAGGCTGTGCTGAAAACAGGCGAGGATGGTAAACCTGATACCATAAATGGAATAACGATAGACATTACCAAGGAAAAAGAGCTGCTGGATAAAATACAAGACAGCGAGCATAAACTAAAAGCTACCATCAACAACACAAAAGACCTTATCTGGTCGGTAGATACAGAGTTGTGCATCATTTTCTGTAATCAGCCTTACAAAGATTTTTTTAAGTGGCTTTGCGACAAGGAGATACACGAAGGCGACTATGTGCTTGCAGATTGGCGTACAGACGAATTTAAGGAACAGCGAGTGCGCGATTATCAGCGCGCATTGAACGGAGCGAGTTTTATAACCGAAATTATAGAGCAAAAAGATGGGACGAACCTATATTTTGAGATCAGTTCCAGCCCTATTCGCGATCGCGACGGACGCGTAATAGGCGTAAACTGTATATCGCGCAATGTAACGGAGCAAAAAATAAACTTGCATAAAATACAACGGCAAAACGACAAGCTGCTGGAGATAGCCTGGGTGCAGTCGCACAAAGTGCGTGGACCGGTAGCCAATATACTGGGACTGATATCGCTTTTTGATATCGGCAGGTTTACCCCCGACGATCATGGTAAGGCGCTGGTTAGCCTTAAAGCGGCTACAGAGGAGCTGGACAAAATAATAAGAGAAGTAGTGGCCAGCGCCAACGAAGTGGCTCATGATCAGAACGACAAGATTGATCTGGATCAATATTTTCTGAACAGCGGGAAATATTGATTTGGGTCAACAGAAAAGAACAATAATGTGTGGAGTTTTGCCGTGAAATTCATACATATATGAGAACCGTTTACACACTGATTTTTTCATTTTTTCTGCCATTATTTGCCTTCGCGCAAACCCAAACTATTACAGGAGCGGTATATGACGAGGCTTCAAAAGCTCCGCTGGTCGGAGCCATTATTACTGTGCTCAATACAAACCCGGCCCGTGGCGCTGCGGCCGATGCTGAAGGCAAGTTCAGAATAGATAGCGTAAGCATAGGCCGCCATTCGTTTAAGATCAGCTACCTTGGTTACGAGGAGAAGGTTATCAACGATATAGTAGTAACGGCGGGCAAGGAAGTAAATCTGACCGTGGGCTTGCAAGAGGCCGTGCGCAAACTGGAGGGCGTTACCGTAACGTACAACCGCAGTAAGGACAAGAACAGAACCATAAACGATATGGCGCTGGTGAGTGCAAGATCGTTTAATGTGGATGAAACCAAGCGTTATGCCGGAGCGTTGGGCGATCCATCTAGAATGGCGGCCAACTTTGCCGGTATTGTGGCGGGTAACGACAGCCGCAACGATATAGTGGTAAGAGGCAATAGCCCTACGGGCATGCTATGGAACATAGAAGGGCTGAACAGTCCCAACCCTAATCACTTTGGCGCGCTCAACAGTACCGGCGGGCCGGTGAGTATGCTGAATAACAACAACATAGATAAATCTGACTTTATGACCGGGGCTTTCCCCGCACAGTATGGCAATGCGCTGGCGGGCGTGTTTGATATACGGCTGCGCAATGGCAATAGCAACAAAGCAGAATATGTGGCGCAGGTAGGTTTTAATGGTTTTGAGGCCGGAGCTGAGGGGCCGATAGGCAAGAACAAGCGCACATCGTACCTTATCAACTATCGTTACAGTACGCTTGGCGTGTTTAAAAAGCTGGGTATCAATCTGGGTACCGGCAACTCAGTGCCTATTTATCAGGATGTGAATTTTAAATTGATGTCGGCGCTGAGCAAGAAAAGCAAGCTGAGTGTTTTTGGGATAGCGGGTAATAGTACCGCCGATTTTTTGGGTAAGGATAACGACACTACAAAGCCCGATTTGTATAGCGGCGGCGATCCGTTTCAGGATTTATACACTAAGTATGCAGGCGCAATAGTGGGCGCTGCTTATGAATATCAGTTGTCTGAAAAAACATCTACCAAGCTGACGTTGGGCTATTCGGCTACCTACGAATATTTTGCTATAGACTCTATCAGCTATGCCGATGGCGCTAAATATCAAAGGAATAAGGCTGCATTTACCACCGGCAGAATAGCCGCGGCATGGACCTATCTGCACAAATTTAACGCGCGCAACAATATACAAGCCGGCCTGGAGTACTACAATACATCGTTCAATCTGCTCAACAAGCGCATGCACCCGGGTTTGCCCGACGAAGTTTTTGTAGACCAAAGCGGCAATATGGGGCTGGAGCGGGGCTACCTGCAATGGCGGCACAGGTTTAATACCGACCTGTCGGTAGTGGCCGGAGTGCATACGCAATTGCTGGACCTGAATAACAGCATAGCGGTAGAGCCGCGCGTAAGCTGGCGCTATACCCTGAATAAACGAAACTCTGTAAGTCTTGGGTACGGCCTGCACAACCAAACGCAAAGTATCTACACCTATTTTGTGCAAACGCCTACCGCCGGCGGTGTGGCGAGCACCAATCATAATTTGGGCTTTACCCAAAGTCAGCATCTGGTGGCGGCCTACGACCTGAACATATCGCAAAATATGCGGGTGAAACTGGAAGGGTATTACCAGCAGTTGGCCAATGTGCCGGTAACGCAGACGCCGGGTTCGTACTCGGCGCTTAACGAGGGCGTCAGCTTTGCTCCTCCAAACCAGGATAGCCTTGTGAATAAAGGATCTGGCTATAACTATGGCGCAGAACTGACTATAGAGCATTTTTTAAGCAAGGGTTTTTACTTCCTTATCACCGGCTCGCTTATCAATTCGCGCTATAAAGGCAGCGACGGTATAGAGCGTAATACGGCTTTCAATACCGGTCATGTGCTTAATGTGCTGGCTGGCAAAGAGTTTAAGGTAGGCCGTAAGGGCAGCGTGATAGCGCTAAATATTAAGGTAAGCACTATTGGCGGACGCTACCTTACACCGCTCGATGTGGCTGCATCGCAGGCCCGCGGCGACGAAGTGTATCAAAACAATCTTGCCTATTCGGTGAAACAGAAGGATTACTTCCGTTCTGATTTCAAGATATCTTATCGCCGCGAACTAAAGCGCAGCACTATGGAGTTTTCGTTGGATTTGCAGAACATTACCAACAACCAGAACATTTTTAATCAGACCTACGACCGCCGTACCGGCAAAATAGTGGACCGCTATCAGCAGGGTTTCTTTCCGGTGCCATTGTTTAGGTGGACATTCTAAAGGTAGAATAGGGCCGGGCCGGCAATAACCGCATAAAAAAACAGAACAGCATTGTTTGTGGGTAAGGCCACAGATAATGCTGTTCTGCTATAAGATAGTACAAGCGCTATATGTGCGCAGTACATGGTGTTTTATTGCTGTATCGCCATTTTCTTGTACACATTGCCGCGCTGGGTGACAATGACGGCTGTATATATGCCCGGCGCTATGTTTTGCGGTAGCTGCACCATTGGCGTGGCTATAGTGGCGGTAAACACTGTGCGGCCATAGAGGTCTATCAGTTTTATTACATCGGCAGTTTCGGCTCCGCTTATGTACAGATAGTCTTTTGCGGGGTTGGGTATTATGGTTATTTCCGGCTCGGCTATCTGGTTGACGCCTGCATAGTTTTTAACCACTACGCTCTTGCAAATGGTATCCATGCAAATTGTGCCATTGCGGCGCTTTATTTTCAGATACAGGCAAGGGGTAAATGTGCCATAGCCGGAATAAACGTGGAAGGGGTTGGCCCGGGTAGAGGTGTCGTTGACGCCGCTTATAGGGTCGCCAAATTTCCAGAGCCACGAAACAGTATCGAAAGCATTGGCAACCGACTGATCATTGAATTGAACTTTGTAAATAGTGTTGAACGTATCTGTAAAGGCTGCGCTCACTTTGCCGCAGGTTTGATTGACGAACGATATATCGCTCACCAGAATGGAACCCAACGCCGACTTGTTGAACTTGAATTTTACCGAACGCACTTTGGTTAGATCAATGCCTGTAAAATCGCTCACTTGCAATTGAATAGTGTTGAACACAATTTTGGGTAGAGCGCCGGGTGTAGAGCCTGGAGGGAAAAACAGGGCATGGCTTGCGCTCGATACATCTTGAGTGGCAACGCTGCCAGCAGAGTCTATCAGTTGCACTGAAAAGTTGAGTTTTGTGCCGGTTGTGGTTTGACGGTAGTTTTCGGCTGCGCGAAATTGCAGGCGATCTACATAAGTAAGGTCTTGGTAGGTTGCGGGTATGTCGTTTTGGAAGTAATCAACGCTGTCGTTCCAGCGCAGGCGCATCTGATCCAGACCTTTTTCGCTTGTTGAGCCTTTGTGAGGTTCGTTGCTGGAGAACATACCGCTGATGCCGCAATCGGGTATAGTAAAGCCGCCGCCGCAGAGGCCGGAAGCCACCATGCCGCTAACGGTTACGGCGCCGCCCATAGTGTTGGTGGTAACTGTGGTAGAGGTGTCGAGGCGATTGATGTCTTTGCGGTCTGTGCGGCCGGGATGCCACGATACATACACATTGGTAGTGTCGAGCAGCGATGTAGCCGGTGGTATAGGGTCGTTTACGTTAAGTATCGGCGCAAACTGTTTTTCGTTGCCCACATACATGCGGTAGAAAGCGCTTGCGTAGGCCAGGTATGCGGCTTTCTGCTTAGTAGTGTCGAAGCGTTTGTTGCTCAGGGCGGCAGTTCCGCAGTGCGCATCGGTAGGGTTTGCGTAGTCGTCCCAGTCGTCGGCGCCGCCGGCTATGTAAGATCCCGGAGTCCATACGGTATTAAAAAAGTTGTGGTTGGCGCCCAGCATCAGCACATTATGCTTCGGCGATTCGTCGGCGCTGTCGGTATAGCGCGCATCGTCGTAGAAGTGCACGCCCTGAAGGTCCGACACATCGCCGTCGCAGTAGGGCGCAATGTTCATGAGCGGTATGCCGTTCATTATTTTTCTGAAAAAATCTACAGGCGCCAGCGTTATCACGCCTTTCAGTCCGTAGGGGCTGCCCAGCGATTTGTTGTAGAGCGCATGGTATATTACACCCTCGCCGCCGCGAGAGTGGCCCATAGTGGCAACGCGTTGCAGATCGACTTTGCCAACGAAGGTTGTGCCGAACGGCGCGCCGCCTGCGGTGTTGAATGTGTTCCAGAGGTCGAGGTGGTGTTGCACCAGTTCGCCGCGGGCCTGCATGCCGGCATCGGGTAGCGAGTTGTCGATAGCATTAATGGCATTGGCCGATATGGAAATTACAATGTAGCCGTGGCTGGCCATTTGTCGTGCTGCATAGTCGTAGCCTTCGTAGCTCACTATACTTTGCCAGCCGGTAGGGCAGGGCCAGGTAAGGTCGGTATTGGTTGGGTCGGCAGTTTCGTAGCAGGTTTCGTGGCGGCCATGCAGAAACACAATAACCGGGAACGGCCCGCCAGACAGGCCGGTAGGGTAGTGCACAGAGCCGCGCACTTCTACATTTGACGGAAAGCTGGGCGGACGCCAGGCCAGGTCGCCAAAATCGTATTGCGCCTTAGTTACAGCATAGGTTCCGGGCACGCCGGGGTCGGGCGTTTGGGCTACCGTCGGCAGGCAAGCCAGCAATAGCATACAGAGCGCGCCCAGCGCCTTGGGCAGGGCATTATAAAAACGGTTCATCAGATTGTGGGTTTAGGTAATTATTTTGCGAGTATTTTTTTAGAGAATTTGCCCAGCGACCAGCATTGCTCGGTAGGGCTGTTGGTTAGGTCGGTCAGTTGCTGTTCTGTAGGTAGTTCGCCCTCGCTCATCAGGTTGCCGTACGATATGTACATTACCTCGCCGTCGTTAAGCCTGTTAAACTCATCTATAGGTATCAGAAAAGAAATAGTACCCTTGCCCTTACTTTTTGTTTGCTGGCTGCGCACAAAGTCTTTAGCGCCTATGTGCAGCACATAGCGGTTGCCGCCAACGCGGAAGGGTTTGGAGGAGGACAGGGTAAGCGATACCGTCTGGCCTTTTTGCTTAGCGCCCGCTAATTTTACTTTAGCTTTTTCTATGGCATGGGCAATGCTTGCTGCGCACAACATAGTGGAGAGGCAGAGAGCAGAAAATAGTTTTAATCGCATAATGTGTGGTTGTACGCAAATGTAACGAATAGGAACATCCAAAAAATTTGCACTAAAGCAGCGTAGCGCCAGTAATTCCATAAAATGTTGCTATACTGGATAATGTCGGGTTTTAAGACAGCGCTGTTTGCGTTGATAAGTGATAGCTGTGTGTATTTTAAGAGTAATTTAACACCTTGGTGCATTACAGCGTTTGCAATTATTGCGGACTTTTATTTGAATAGTTATGAATTTTTGAAAGAATACTATAATTTACACCATCATTAAACTAGCCCGGAAAATATTATGATCATAGGAGTATTGAAAGAGCAAGCCCCGGAGACGCGAGTATCGCTGGCTCCGGAGGTAGTGGCAGCCTTAGTAAAAATGAGCGTTACAGTATGGGTAGAGCATGGCGCAGGCGTTACTGCCTTTTACAGCGACAAGCTGTATGCCGATGCAGGTGCGCAACTGAAAACTGCAGACGAGATACGATCGTCGGCGGATATGGTGTTGTGCATACAGACAGCAAATGCCGGCGGCAAAACGGGCGCTGTACTGATGGGCGTTTACCAACCATTGTTCAATGCGGCGCTTATGCAGCAGTGGGCCGGCAAGGGCTATTCGGTATTCAGCCTCGATACCATACCCCGCACCAGCCGCGCACAGTCTATGGATGTGTTGAGCTCGCAGGCCAATATTGCCGGGTATAAGGCAGTGTTGCTGGCGGCTATGTCTTATGGCAGGTATTTTCCTATGTTTATGACAGCGGCGGGTAGCATACCCCCTGCTAAAGTGCTGATACTGGGCGCCGGAGTGGCGGGGCTACAAGCTATAGCCACCGCGCGCAGGCTGGGCGCGGTAGTAGAGGTGTTTGACACGCGCCCCGCAGTGAAGGAAGAGGTAATGAGCCTTGGAGCAAAATTTGTAGAGGTGGAAGGCGCCGCCGACGCATCGAAAGCAGGTGGATATGCGGTGGAGCAAAGCGAAGACTTTCAGCGGAAACAGCGGGAAAAAATACATGAGCACGCTAAAAAAAGCGATATAATAATCACCACGGCGCAAATACCAGGTCGTAAAGCCCCCATACTCATAACAAAGGCCATGATAGAGGATATGCGTCCGGGATCGGTGATTGTGGATATAGCATCGGTAACGGGCGGCAATACCGACCTTACTGAAAACGATAAATCGGTGATGCACAATGGCGTAACCATAATTGGCAATTCGGCCCTGGCGGCTACAACGCCCGCCGATGCCAGCAAGCTATACGGTAAGAACGTACTCAATTTCCTGAAGCTCATCATCACCAAAGAAGGTGGCATAAACCTCAACTTTGACGACGATATAGTAAAAGGCGCCTGCATTGCCTACGACGGCAAAGTGGTGAACGACAGAGTGCTGGCGTTGATAAAATAACCGGTATAGAAAAAAAGAGGGTCTACACAATCAATCAATAACCTACAATATATTTTAAGTATGGATTCCATAATCAGTTTGTTTACCGATGCGGCCACCTACCGCCTGATAACAATAGTCATTCTGTCTATTTTTCTGGGTATAGAGGTTATATCTCGGGTGCCGTCGGTGTTGCACACGCCGCTGATGAGCGGCGCCAATGCAATACATGGCGTGGTGATAATAGGCGCCATAATAGTAATGGGGCAAGCCGAAACCACCGATTATCTGGCATTGACGCTCGGGTTTCTGGCGGTGATATTGGGTACGCTCAATGTGGTGGGCGGCTTCGTGGTTACCGACCGTATGCTCGAAATGTTTAGTAAAAAGAAGAAGAAATAGCGTTTAGTCTTTAGTCTTTAGTAGATAGTCGTTAGTCGTTAGTAGAAAGTCGTTAGTAGAAAGTAGAAAGTCGTTGGTCTTTAGTAGATAGTCTTTAGTAGATATTAGATAGTAGATAGTCGTTAGTAGAAAGTAGAAAGTCGTTGAT
>CAZLPE010000056.1:0-3259 GCA_964561325.1 uncultured Flavipsychrobacter sp. | reverse complement strand
AGTGTGATCAAAACACTAAAGACTGTAAGACTTGTTTTGCAATTGTTCGTTAGTCATTTTAAGGTATTTCAGGAAAACAGTATTTTTTATCAACCTTTTTTCAGCAGATCTGAGGTTTAACACAAAATCAAATATTTAAATGGAAAACGCAATACTCCAGTTATGTTACCTGATAGGGTCTATTACATTTATTATGGGGCTCAAGATGCTTTCGCATCCCGACACCGCTCGCAAGGGCAATTTGCTGGCGGCAGCAGGTATGTCGATAGCTATTTTTGCTACAATTTTCTTGTACGAACACGAAGGCCATAGGCTGCATAATTATGTGTGGATATTTGCCGCCCTTATATTCGGCACAGTAGTGGGCACCGTCGCGGCAAAAAAAGTGCAAATGACCGCTATGCCCGAGATGGTGAGCTTGTTCAACGGTATGGGCGGCGCGTGCGCAATGCTGATATCGCTGGTGGAGTATAACAAACCCGAAGTAAAGACCACGGGCTCTATGGTGGTAATAGCGCTGGGTATGCTGATAGGCACAGTGTCGTTTGCCGGCAGTATGATAGCCTGGGGTAAGCTGAATGGCAAAATAAAAGACCGCACCATACCCGGCGGCCAAATGATCAACTTCCTGATTTTTGGCGGACTTATAGCGTTGGTGATATGCGTTGTTGGCGGCTTTTTCCCCGCTACGCCTGCATTGTTTTATGGCATTCTTGCATTGGCGGCATTGTATGGTGTGCTGTTTGTAATGCCCATTGGCGGCGCCGATATGCCGGTGGTAATATCGCTGCTCAACTCCTTTACGGGCGTTGCGGCGGCTTTTGGCGGTTTTCTGTACGATAATCCGGTTATGCTGACCGGCGGTATCTTGGTAGGGTCTGCGGGTACTATTCTAACAATACTCATGTGTAAGGCCATGAACCGCTCGCTGAAAAACGTATTGCTGGGCTCATTTGGCGGTCAGAAAGCCGGCGCGGCAGCTGCAAAAGATCAGGGCAATTACAAAGAAATATCGCTCAACGACACAGCCGTGTTGATGGCTTATGCGCAGAAAGTGATGATAATACCGGGCTACGGACTGGCCGTGGCTCAGGCGCAGCACATATGCCACGAGTTAGAGAAAATATTGCAGGAAAAGGGCGTAGAAGTAGCCTATGGTATACACCCCGTAGCCGGCCGTATGCCGGGCCACATGAATGTACTGCTGGCCGAAGCCGATGTACCCTACGAGAAACTACTGGAAATGGAAGACGCCAACGACCAGATGGGATCGACGAACGTAGTGCTGATACTGGGCGCTAACGACGTGGTGAACCCTGCGGCAAAAGACGACCCGGCAAGCCCGATATTTGGTATGCCGATACTGGAAGTAGAAAAAGCCGAGCATGTGATTGTGAACAAACGCAGTATGAAGCCCGGATATGCAGGTATAGAAAACGAGCTTTTCTTCCGCCCCAAAACATCTATGCTTTTTGGCGACGCCAAAAAAGTACTGCAATCGCTGGTGGCAGAGCTAAAGCAAGTGTAGGTTTTTAGCGCTTGGAAATAGGAATGAGCATTAAATAGTGCACGGAAAAACTAACTGAAAGGCGAAAAAAAATAAATGTGAGGCAAATGATTTTCAATTATGAATACGTGATGTTCGGAATTCGAAAAAGTTTAACTAAATTTATCCCATGAAAAGTAGTAAAAATAAGTATATCATAGCTGTAGTAGCTGTTTTATTCTCTTTTTTGGCCATAGGCTATGTGTCGTGCAATAAAGACAAAGACAAGGTGTATTGTCGTGGCGTAGTATGTGAAAACAGGGGCGTTTGCAGGTTAGATAAGTGCGTTTGTCCTACCGGTTATGAAGGTGATAACTGTTCTGTTGCTCAGGCTGCTAAGTACTTTGGTATGTGGACGCTGAACCAAAAGCTGATAGGCGCGGATTCGGCAATGTATATTGGCGACTCAGACACCTATAAAGTGATATTGGCGCCATCTGGTACGCCCACTACATTTTTTATAGACAACTTTGCTGCGTCTAAATATTACAACCGCATAGTATGTACTATGGATAGCTTGAATTCGTACAATTTCAGGGTAGATACATTCTCTGCATTCCACATGGTATACGATCATTACAAGATACTTTGGGGGTATGGCACTATATACAACGATACGGCTATAACAGCCAGAGTATGTATCAGGTATAAGAATGCTACCACCAACTGGGAGATAGATACATTTGACTATAAAATGAGCGCGCATCAGTATAATTATTGATTGTTGATAAGCAAAGCCTATTTATAAAAACGAAGCGCCGGTAGTGATGCCGGCGCTTCGTTTTTGTGTAAAGCAGGGAGGAAAATGGATCGTCCCAATAGTAAATAATTTATCTGTTCGGAAATGAATTTTTGAGTGCAACGGACGGTATTGTGCACTATATTTGCGCAACAATTCGAGAAACCTATGGCGTAGCGAATTGATTGATGTTCTTTGTTTATTGTATTTCTTAGTTATAACGAATAAATTGTTGTTATGATTTTGGGTAGCAGATGTTATTAAGCAGTATAATTTCGCTGAAAATTTTTTTAAAAATTCTTGATTTTATTTGTTTAGTTCAAAAAGGTGCATTACTTTTGCAATCCCAATCAACAACAACGAAGTTCTTTAAATAAACAAGCCACTTTAGCTCAGCTGGTAGAGCAACTGATTTGTAATCAGTAGGTCGCTGGTTCGATTCCGGCAAGTGGCTCTAAAGTTGGAGTTTTTCAGCTTTGATGGGTAGATGGCCGAGTGGCTAAAGGCGACAGACTGTAAATCTGTTCTCTCACGAGTACGGAGGTTCGAATCCTTCTCTGCCCACATTGAGTAATGTGCTAATGTGGAAAATACGGCAATGTGCTTAATATAATAGTTGTAACCACATTAACGAATTGCCGCATTGGCGCATTATTGTTACGCGGGAGTAGCTCAGTTGGTAGAGCGACAGCCTTCCAAGCTGTAGGTCGCGGGTTCGAGCCTCGTCTCCCGCTCTGTAATTTATAGCTGATTAGCCCATGGGTTAATTGGCTTATTTTGGTAAGTATATAGTTCTTTAACATTGTTTTTCTGTTGTTTGATCAACAAGTTGTAGACAACAAACAGTGAAGCAGGCTGCAGTAGATGTATAGTTTTTTAAAAGGGCTATAAACTACGGTTAAAGCAATACAAATACAACAGCTGTTGTAGCTCAGCGGTAGAGCACTTCCTTGGTAAGGAAGAGGTCGGCAGTT
>CAZLPE010000055.1:3732-24554 GCA_964561325.1 uncultured Flavipsychrobacter sp. | reverse complement strand
CTGGTTTTTTCCCCGACAATGTATGTTTCTACTTCTCTACACAACAAATGGGATCGGAAGCCCTGTTGGATGCAGAGTTGGCTATTGCGCAAAAATATGGAGCAAAACGGTTTGTCGATTTTTGTACTGGCAGGTATTGTTTACGGCAGTCTACAGCGCCGCTAAATTTCTCAGGTGAGATTCTTGTGGGCGATAGAGGTATGCCGGCGCTACCCGGGCATATTACGGCTTCGCTTAGCCACTCTAAAAATCTGTGCGGCGCAATTGCCAGTTATAAAAAAGAATATGCATCGCTGGGCTTAGACATAGAAACAAATGGCCGAGTGCATCAGGAAATGTGGCGACTTTTATTCACCGAACGCGAAACCGACTTTCTATCGGCGCAAAGCAAAACAAGCAGCGATTTGCTTTCTACCATTTATTTCTCGATCAAGGAAGCCTACTACAAGATGCAATACCCACTTACCGGCGTATATTTAGATTTCCCGGATGTGGAAATAGAACAAACTGAGCAAGGCTATAGCGTAAGGCTGTTAAAAGAAGTAAATGAAACGTTCACAAAAAACAAATTGGCGCCTGCATATGCAATGCAATCGGGCAACGAGATAATCACCTATTGCGCACTGAGCAGGTGAGCAAATAATGGAGCTTGCGCCCACACATTTATTCAATATCTGCAATAACTGCATTCACTTGTTCTTCGGCTGTACGCAATTTTGCCTGACAATATTTTATTAAAGTGGCTGCTCGCTTTATTTTCTCTGCAAGTACATCTATAGTAGCTGTTTCATTTACAATTTCAGCTTCTATTTCCTTTAGTTCATTAAAAGCAGCCTCATAGCTCATTTGCTCATCCATTATTTTGTGTTTTGCTGTTAATAGTAGCCTCCATAAGTGTGTTTGCCATTGCTATTGTAATACTATCGCCGGTAGACAAATGCGCTGCATCTGCCACGATCTTCCCATTTAAATTTATTATTGCAAAACCCTTTTTCAAAATATTCTCCGGGTTCATCATGGCTGCTACAGAAGAAAAATGTTCGAGATAGCCTTTTTGGTGGTTAATATACATTTTACTGTAGTTCCTTACATTAGCCACAATAGGATCTAAAGCCTGAATTTTCGACCATATTTGTTGTTGCGCTCTATTGGCTATCAGTTTTCGGGCGCTTAGTAGCATATCTTCAAAGTCTGCATTATGGGCTATAATAAATTCGGCTGCCTTTGTAGGCGTTTTAGTGGGTGAATGGGCCATAATATCCACAATGGTCTCGTTACGCTGATGCCCTATACCTGTAATAATAGGTATAGGAAACTTAGCCACAACCTGCCCAAGCGCAAATGTATCGAATATCAAAAAATCGGTTTGCGAACCTCCGCCTCTTATTATCACTACCGCATCGTATGGCTTACCCGATTTGTATATGTCCAGCAAATTCTGCCTTATCAGATGAGCATTATTCTCGCCCTGAACAGGTGTGAAATAATAGTCTATGTAAAACTCATACCCGAAACCATTGTTTTGTAGGGTATGTACAAAATCTTCAAAGCCTGCGGTGTTGTTAGAGGTTATCAGCGCTATTTTCTGAATCACGAGCGAATACTCAAGCTGGTTATTTCGTGTTACATATCTATCCCCTACTTTTTGTATGTAGTCTGCGCATTCAGTTTCCAACCGCAACAAAATATCTTGTTTCTGCCTTTCTAAAGCGCCAATGGTAAAGTTTACATCTATATCTATCAGGGTAAGTTTTAGCCCGTATTCCGGCGAATAAGACACAGTGACACGCACCAAAACGTTAAGTCCGTTTTGGAAACGCTGACCGGTAGCTTCTTCAAATACTTTGATTTTTGCCGCTCCTGCACGCCATGCAACAGCATCTACTTTTGCCACCAGAGCGCTGCTTCCTTCCGCTTTCTCTACCAACGAAAAAAAATGGCGTTCGTCGTTTGGCTTAAAACTATGATTAGTTACATCCGCCACTATCCAAAAGGATTTGCCTTCAAACACATCGTCCAATGCATCTTGAATCCAACCGGTAAGTTCAGCAAGCCTGATAAAATTTTGACCAATCATGTAGCTCGGTAATGTTAAAACAAATTTAGGAGAACAACAAAAGCGTTACGAACAATAAACGCCAACAATGGTTAATTCAAATATTGACCGCAGCCTATTTTAACCTATTATTAAATTGCAGACCGGCGCTAAGCGCTGGAAATGGAATATATTGCAGGTGCAAAGAAGGTTATATGAATAAATTTGGCATTGCATCTATTGTCGCTATCAGTAGTATCTGTTTATTTTCTTTCTCAGTTACCGGCGATGCCGAACAATTGGTGAAAAAAGCAGCAGAAAGCCAACTACCTATACAACTTGCCAAGATACCGCCGGAACAACAGACTGCATACGGCTTTTCGCTTCAAGATAATCTTGAGTATTGCACCATCGGAAAACCATACCGGATACTCGAATTCAGTCAGGATTTTTACATTAAAGAAATTAAAGAAAATGTAGACTATCTGGTTATCAAAAACGAATGGAGAGCTCCAGTATTAGCCAACAACGAACATAGAACTCTGCTGACTGTAAATGGCATATCTGGCAACTATATTGTAGCAGGATTGGGCGATGCTGCAATGGCGCGTGAGTTGCAACGCCGGATAGATGGTATTGATAAAAAAGAAACGTTTTATATTCTTCGCATCTTCCCTTTGCTTGCGGAGTTTTTTGTACACGAAGGGAATCAATCTTTTGTTGAAGCAAAGTTTATACCGCTCAATTCAGCAATTGGCGCAATACCGGGATTAAACTACGACGACAATAAGGAATATACGCTCACCGAAGTGCAGTATATGGTTAAGGATGCTATTAGAAAAAAATATACAAAACAAAAACCAAGCGCAAAACCAAAACCAAGAATGAAGAAAACTAAATAACTAACGCTTTATCACGCCCGGTATTTTTTTTGCAGATGTATCTTTCATAGCCAGGTCTCTAAAACAGCGCGTCATCTCGTTAAACAACGGCATTGATTCTATTCCGCCAAAATCGTAGTAAAATTTAATGCCTAATTCCACAGCTATTATCTTGGTTATTTCTTTGGCTTTTTTACTATCGCCCACCATTATCAGCTCTACTTTAGACCCTTTGAACAGCGGTTTTAAGATGTGCTCATACCCCATGGTGTTAAATACTTTTACTACATGTTGCGACCCTGTAATTGCTTGTATAGCCCCAACAGTATTAATTGTACAGCCTTCTTGTTCGTAAACATTGCAGGTAACGTCTATTATAACTTTGCGCCTTACATCGCCCAACCAGTAGGCTACTTCGCGCACATCTGCACAGGCTGTCGCTATAAAAACAAGATCTGCATGAAAGGATGCTTCTTCTATAGACGAAACATGAATATTGTTGAATAAGCGCGACAAACGGCATGTCGATTTTATATCGCTACCTTTCCAGGCCATATACACTTCATGACCGGCAAGCGCAAAACCGGTAGCATACATCTCGGCTATTTCACCTTCGCCAACTATGGCTATGTTCATGGATACGAATGTCTTATAATCCATTGGTCACAATTTTATCAGAGTCGCAAGGCAAACAAGCTATGCGATTAAAAGGGTCACAAAAGAGCGTTGCAATAATATTTGCAAGAACATCCGTACGCTACACATAAAAAGTACTGATAGAGAGGGCTAAAGGTGTACAGACATTCATCTTACCAAATGTCAGATTTTTTTTACCAAAAACAAAATTTAATGTTAAAATAACCTAAAAAATATACTGCGTTATCAAATGTGTTGATAGGCAAATCAAAAAACACATTTTGTTACTACGTAAAGGTATTCGAGTCTATACTTTGAAACGGGCAATAATTGAAAGCTATATCTAAAAAGTAAAAGCGGACTGCAACTTTCGATGCAATCCGCTTTACGATTTTAATAAACAGTGGTATTATTTGCCGCGACCGTGTTTGAGCGACATGATCACTCTACGGTTCTTAGCTCTACCTTCTATTGTGCTGTTATCTGCAATAGGATCATTGATACCATGACCTACAGCCTGCAGACGTTTGCCATTAATACCTCTTGTAGTCAAGTAAGCTTTTACAGCGTTAGCGCGTCTTGTAGACAACACCTTGTTGTAAGCCTCTCTACCTGTATTATCGGTATAACCGTCAATTACGATAAATGAAGTTACATCCTCATTCAGCTCATAAATGGCTGTTTCAAGCACTGGGAATGAAACTGCATTGATAGTTGTTTTGTTTACGTCAAACAGGATTGGCGTAGAGATGTCTGGTCTTTCTGTCTTCTCTTTTGATGGAGGAGGCGGAGGCAGCGGACATCCGCCATTGCTTGCTGGACCGTATTCGTTAGGACACTTGTCTTCTTTGTCTGGCAAACCATCGCCATCTGTGTCTGGGCATCCTTTGAATTTAGGCAAACCGGCAACTGTTGGGCAATCGTCTTCTCTGTCTGGAATATAATCGCCATCTGAATCTGGACAGCCTTTAAACATAAGTGGTCCGGCTTTTGTTGGACATGCATCGTCTTTATCAGGTATGCCGTCGCCGTCTGTATCAGGACAACCATTAAATTTAGGTAAGCCGGCAACATCTACGCAAGAATCTTCCATGTCTATGATACCATCACCATCTTTGTCAGGACAACCCTGCAACGCAAGCGAGCCAGAGTCGTTAGGACATTTGTCTTTTTTGTCTGGTATACCATCGCCATCGCTGTCTTTAAGCTTGTGCAGATAATAACGCAAACCCAAATTACCGCCGTAAGACTGTGCAATATTTGATGTAACTGAGTTAGTAACCGAAGAGTATTCACCAACTTTATCAGTCAATCTGTAACCGCTCTTAGCTGAATTAGTAAACGGCTGATACATATAGTATACACCCAAATTGAGCGCAACCCTGTCTGAGAAGAAGATGCTCAACGAAGGCTGAGCCATGAAGCCCACAGAACCTTGCGTATAAGAAGTAGAACCATCTTTTTTATCTGGTTCCATGCTCAAACCGACATTACGGCCGCGAACATTGCGATGAAAATTGAAAGTATCCGCAACGTTGTTACCGTTATTCAATCTGTTGATCGCGTCTTTAGTGATCAAAAGACTGTTTACAGAAGGATTTGTTTCGTTGTCATATACTGCTACATCAGCGCCGCTTGTACTTGGCACATACTTATAAATTGCTTCATAATCAAAAGAAGCATTTGTTTTGTATACGTTGGTCAATTGTAAGTTGTACAAAATGCCCAAATCCATATTAAACCCTATACGCTTAGTAAACCTATTCTTATACTTCAGCATTAATGGGATGTTCATATTGGTAATCTCCAGCTTCTCAACTACCGGACGATTAGCAGTAATCAACTGACGGAAAGTATTCCCTCTGCTGTCAACCGACTGATACTGAACATTAAACTGATCAAGCGTAAGGTCGCCGGTCTGATATAAGTACATGAATCCTGTACCTACGCCAAAGTGCGCTTTGTTGCCAAAAAAGTAACCGAGCTGTATGTCGCCGCCGTAAGACATGCCATTAGTAAACTTAAGTTTACCAGTGTTCAGCTTAATGCCATTGGTATAATTAGGAAATGTATTTGCTTGAGTAATATCGTGGGTAAGAACACCTGCAAGCCCATTAATGTCTAAAACCCACCTTGATAAAAAACTATCAGCTGCCCATATCCGCGACTTCATGCTATCTATTGAGTTTTGAGTACTGTCGTTAACAAAACTCATTCTGGCGCTATCCGCATTTATGTTCGGATCGGCCGTTTGTGCAAAAGCCGAAGTAGCTCCGTGGGCTGCGATCAACAAGAAAAGTATTTTTTTCATCTATTCGTTTTTTAATGTTGAGAATTTAGTTTTTAATAAACCTTGAAGTAGCAATCTTTACACCATCGCTGTAAGAATCAACCAAATAGCATCCTGCAGGCAGGTTGGCAACATCAATTTTTACTTTATGGTTTATTGTGGGCTCTGTTCTTAATTTCTGTCCAAGCATGTTGATGATATCAACTTGAATATTACCTTTTACCGCTGTGTTAAACTCAACGTTTACGTAGTCGCTTGTTGGACTTGGGTAGATCTTCATTCCTGCATCTACAGTTGAATTAACATTAGCTACGCCGGTTGGCTTGTTGTAATAAGCTTTCTGCGTACAGCCATTGTGCTTAGTAAGTACCCAATATCTTCTTGTAGAGAAGTTAGCGTCAGGACTTGTGTAGCTCTGATTGAATGCGCCTTCGATAATGAATGATTCAAAAGTAACCAGATCATCATAACCCCATTGGTAGCTATCCATATTGTTCTGCAGGCAAATGAATTCACCCTGGAAGTAGATTACAGTTGGGTTTTCAGCAACGCCATCTGTTACGTTAACTATTACTGAATCTCTGCGTTGGCAACCAGTTGCATTGATTATTGACGTCAATACAACTTTAGCGTCGCCGGGATTGTAGAAGTTTACATAAACATATTGCTTGTTTGTGCTTGCAGACCAAATCTGTGCATTCTCAGCCGACCAAACAAACTGCTGACCTACTGGCTGTGCAGTTGATGCGTTGAATGTCTGGTAGAAAGAATTAGAACACAAAGGAGTAGGTGTGTTTGAAGTGATGTTTGATCCTGCAGGAGCTGGATTAACTTTCAATGTAACGTGCTGTACTGTGATATTAGAACAACCGTTTGCAGTAACGCGGAACAAATAATCTACAAACTTAGCTGTAGACGTTCTGTTGTAAAGCGTTTCTCTGATACCACCAGTACCAAAATTTGTTGGCGACTCAATACCAGTTACTGCTGGACGAGTCCATGCAAACGTTGCGCCAGCTACATAGCTTGCTGGAAGATAAGCCCATTCTACGCCATTACATACGCTGTCGTAACGAACTGAAGAAAGACGTGGAGTTGGGTGAACTCTTACTGGAATAGTAACAGGAGCTGCTGTACAACCGTTTGCAGAAGCAGTAAACACATATGCAAGGTCAACGCTTACGTTTGTTGTGTTCACCAACATTTCCATTGGGTTGCCAGTTCCTGTGTTTGCAGCCTGTAATATACCGGGTACATAAGCGCGGCTCCAGTTGTATGTTGCTCCCGGAGTTGAACTTGTAGGCGCATAATCAAAACGGCTGCTATCGCAAATTGCAGGAGGAGTAAGCGAGCTTGTGATCATTGGCACTGGATTAACTGGTACAACTACGTTTTGCGTATTTGTACATCCTGCCAGATTAAGCGAGTAGTAGTATGTATCTACAACAGTAACTGTAGTAGTGTTGTTCAATGTTTCAGATATGTTGCCAGAACCAAGGCCTGTGCTGTTGCTGATACCTGGCACTACACGACGAATCCAATCCATACTTGTACCGCTTATCGTTGGAGTAGCAGTATAGGTGAATGGTGTTCCTGAACAAATACCTGCTGGAGTAAGCGAGCTGCTCAAAGTTGGTTTCGGATTAACTGTAACTGTTACCAGATAAGTAGGGCTAAAGCAACCGCCTACTATTACAGAGTATTCGTAGGTCACCACTACAGGGTGGTCGGTTGTGTTTACCAACACTTCGCTTGGAGGAACTGTGCTCGCCAAAACTGCAGGATTTGCAATACCTACTACACTTGGGCGATTCCATTGGTAAGTTACGCCGGGAGTAGAACTTGCTGGCGTATAGCTAAACAATGTACCTGAACAGTAAGATGGAAATACGCGTGGGCTGGTAAGTGTTGGTGTTGGATTAACTCTTACAGTTACATCCTGATAATTGAAACAGCCGTTAGCGCGGGTAGTATAAGTGTAAATAACATCTACTGGTACTGCGCTAATGTTATTCAATGTTTCCATTGGGTTTCCTGCGCCAGAATCAATTGGATTGGTGATACCGGTAACTATGTTGCGCGTCCATGTAAATGATGAATCTCTTGTTGTACTTGCTGGGTTGTAGCTAAACAATGTGCCATTGCATATTGTGCCAGCCAGTAGAGCGCTGCTCAACATTGGCGTTGGATTTACAACAACAGTAACTGTATCTGTGTGAGGGCAACCAGCAGCTTGCAATGTATAGATGTAAGAAACTGTAAGTGGGGCATCAGTTGTGTTAACAAGTACTTCGTTAGGGTTACCAGTTCCGCTGCTTATTGGGTTGCTGATTCCTACTACTGTATCGCGCACCCAAGAAAAAGTAGTACCGGGAGTTGCGCTTGCAGGGTTGTAGCTAAAACGTGCTCCGCTGCATATAGCGCCTGCTACGTGTGCAGAGCTAAGCATTGGTATTGGATTAGCTGTAATTGTTACCGTCATTGGGTTGCCTGTACAGCCGCCTACTGTTGGGGTAACTGTAAGATGTGCAACCTGTGGAAGGGTACCTGGATTGTTTATTATCCAGCTTGGTATGTGTCCTGTGCCGCTTGCGCCAAGGCCAATGCTGATGTTATCGTTTGTCCAATCCATAGTGGCAGCTATAGAGCCGCTAAACAGATAGTCTGGAGAAGCTACGCCATGACAAATTGCGGTATCGCGTACTGCATAAACATCTGGCACTGGATTTACTGTAACGCTAATAGGATATGCTACGCTTGTGCACAGTCCGTTGCTGATAGTTATTGTGCCATTGTAGGTAGCGCCGGCAGTAGCGCCAGCTGGTACGCTGATGGTGAATGGAGTTGTTGGCAAAGGAGCTCCAGTTACATCGGCAAAACCTTCAGATATTGCTGCGGCATCCCACACGATATCGTAAGTTCCTTCGTTAGTATAAGTGATAGCGATTTGTCCATCGCCTATGTTGTATCCTTGTGTATGAGTTACTAAAGATGTTACAGCAGGATCGGTATAAGAAGATCCGCCGCCGCCGCCGGTCCAAACACCGCCGCCGCCGCCATAGTAACCGCCGCCGCCGCCGCCGGCCACGCCGCCAAGCAAGCTGCTTACGCCGCCCATACCTAACGAACCTGCGCCGCCTGTAGGCCAGCCAGAAAGAGTAGCAGCCGAACCGCCAACGAATTGATTTCCGCCGCCGGCATGAGAGCCGCCAACATTCGCTTCGCCATTTGCAGCAATGAGTTCGCCGCCGTTACCGCCTGCATATGCGCCATGTGGGTTATCCCAACCATTACCGCCGCCGCCGCCGGCAACAACTATACGATTAGAAAGCGCTGTGCCGCCCATGCGAATATCAGATGCGCCGCCGCCGCCGCCGCCGCAACCTACGCCGGGATAGTAGTATGCGTCGCCGCCGCCATTATAGCCGCCAAAAGCAACCGGAGCCGCTGAACCGGGGCTACCTGCGCTACCTACAACCATTGTAAGCGTTTGTCCGGGCGTAACGCTGATTGCGCCCTGCACCCTACCGCCGTTTCCAGGATTAGGAGTTGTACTCACATTGTCGGCTCCGCCAGATGCTCCCAGCGCCACAAAGCCAATGCTGGTAATGCCTGTTGGCACCGTCCAGTTGACCATGTCATGCACTGCTGCAAAGGGCACAGTAACCGGACCTACGCCGGTAAGGCTGGTAAATGATATTGTTGCGCTTGTAGTACCGCGACAAACCACTGGATTAGCGCCCAAAGCCAGAGAAGGCGGAGGCATAATAGACAGTGTTATAGTAGCCCAAGCTGTATCAGTACCGTCTGTTACTCCAATCTTGAACTGGTCGGGACCAGAAAAGCCAGTCAGAGGAGTATAAACAAGGCCGGTAGGAAAAAATGATATTCCTGAAGATGTAGCTGTTGCAGGAAAACCCGACAAACTACCGCCGCTAATTGGAGCAGATTCTACAAACCATGTTTGTGTATCAAAGAAATCAACGTCGGTAACATTCAACCATGAACTGATATTCCAGCTCACATCTTGACATACCATTCGGTTTTGCGAGCTACCTCCGTCAAATGTGGGTCTGTTGTTTGCAGATGCGTTTAACTGCATGCAAAACAACAAAATACCCGATAGAAAAATCTTCCGCATAAAGCGGTTTTTTTTCGCATTTTCTTTAGTATTCGCTAAGCAAGGGTAAAAAATTCCTGATCCCATATCAATATAGTTTATGAAACAATGCCGAAAAGTAGTAAAAAAAACCTGAATAATAGCGTTTTGACCTATTTTTTTAAAAAAATATCCTCCCACTCCAATGCTAAATATATTAACGCTTAGTTAAAGCAATTAATAACTTAGAATTACCTTTACGTTACTTTTGCAATAACTCTTACTACTTCTTAGGCTGTAAACTAAAATAATGAAACATAATAGCTCAGCGTAGCTAAACACACTACCCCGCCCCCTGTGCCAAAAGCTTGAACAAAACAGTCTGAAATAAAGCGCTAAAAATCCTATCGGTAAGTAGTCGTAGCGCCTAATAAGGCATCTTTGAACCATTGGCTTACATCTTCCTAATGTCGCTACAACAATCCTGAGCAACTATTAACTAAGTATCTGGTTGATGCAGAACAGCAATTATTGCAGGATTTGCCACACAAACTGGCCATAATGGCTGCTAACCATGTAAATACATGACATTTTTTCCTACTCTCAATTCTGGAACAGTTTTTATAGTAGATAGTAAAACAAATCACACAACATGAACCTAAACAATTTCACAATCAAGGCGCAGGAAATCGTACAGCAGTCGCAACAACTGGCATTCGACGGTCAAAGCCCATATATTGAAACGGCGCATATACTGCTTGCGTTGTTGAATGATGCCGACGGCCCTATATCCTATCTTCTTAAAAAGAACAACGTAAACACCGCGTTTGTAGACGCCAAAATAAAAGAACAGCTTAACAAAATCGCCAAACTTCAGGGCGGTCAGCCTGCGCAGAATATCAGCAGAGACGCCAATAATGCACTGATGCGTAGCGCGACAGTACTCAAGACATTTGGCGATGAATTTGTAACGCCCGAACACCTGCTCATAGCCATACTACAGGGCAACGACGACACAAGTAAAACGCTAAAAGATGCAGGCCTGACTGAAAAAGGACTGATAGCGGCTATAAAAGAATTAAGAAAAGGCAGCACGGTAAACAGCCAAACGCAAGACCAACAATATAACTCACTGCAACGCTATGCCAAAAACCTGAACGAATTAGCCAGGAACGGCAAACTTGATCCGGTAATAGGTCGCGATGAGGAAATCAGGCGGACATTGCACATACTTAGCCGCAGATCTAAAAACAATCCAATATTGGTTGGCGAGCCGGGCGTGGGTAAAACAGCGATAGTAGAAGGATTGGCCCACCGTATTATTAACGGCGATGTGCCAGACAATCTGAAATCGAAAATAATATTTGCACTCGACATGGGCGCACTCATGGCTGGAGCAAAATACAGGGGCGAATTTGAAGAACGCCTGAAAGCTGTGATAAAGGAAGTAACTGAAAGCGATGGAGCGGTAATCATGTTCATCGATGAGATACATACGCTCATAGGCGCAGGAGCTATGGAGGGCGCCATGGACGCTGCCAACATTCTAAAACCAGCGCTTGCCAGGGGCGAATTGAGAGCTATTGGCGCCACTACACTCAACGAGTATCAGAAATATTTTGAGAAAGATAAAGCATTAGAAAGACGTTTCCAGAAAGTGCTGGTAGATGAGCCATCGCAGGAGGATGCCATCTCTATACTTCGCGGCCTTAAAGACAGATATGAAAGTCACCATCAGGTGCGCATAAAAGATGAGGCAATTATAGCCGCCGTAGAGCTGAGCAGCCGTTACATAGCAGATCGTTTCCTTCCAGATAAAGCCATAGACCTGATAGATGAAAGCGCCGCAAAACTAAAACTGGAACTGAACTCGATGCCCGAAGCGCTCGACGAACTGGAACGCAAAATTCGCCAGCTGGAGATAGAACGCGAAGCCATAAAACGCGAAAATGATGCAGACAAACTGAAAGAACTCAGTCAGGACATATCAATGTATAGCGTTCAGCGCGATACTATGAAAGCAAAATGGCTTGAAGAGAAAGAAATAGTAGAAAAAATAAACAAAGCAAAAAAAGCGATAGAGCACCTGAAACTGGAAGCAGAACAAGCGGAAAGAGAGGGGCACTACGGTAGGGTTGCAGAAATTCGCTACGGAAAGGTGCAGGAGGAAGAAGCCAAGATAGATGCGCTTAGTAAGCAACTGGATGATATGGAGGGGCAGCAAAAGCGACTGCTGAAAGAAGAAGTGGACGCTGAAGATATAGCTGAAAACGTAGCGAAAGCAACGGGAATACCTGTGCAAAGAATGCTGCAAGGCGAACGTGCAAAATTGCTACACCTGGAAGCCGAACTGCACAAACGGGTAGTGGGACAGGATGAGGCAATAGAAGCAGTAGCTGATGCCATACGTCGCGGCAGAGCCGGACTACAGGATCCGCGTAAACCAATAGGCTCGTTTATTTTCCTGGGCACCACCGGCGTAGGCAAAACCGAACTGGCGAAAGCGCTGGCAGAAATACTGTTTGACGACGACAGCATGATGACCAGAATAGATATGAGCGAATATCAGGAAAAACACAGTGTGAGCCGTCTGGTAGGCGCGCCTCCCGGCTATGTAGGCTACGACGAAGGCGGCCAGCTAACGGAAGCCGTGCGCCGCAAGCCTTACTCGGTGGTGCTGCTCGATGAAATAGAAAAGGCGCATCCTGATGTGTTCAACATACTGCTTCAAGTGCTGGATGATGGCCGCCTAACCGACAATAAAGGTCGTACGGTCAACTTTAAGAATACCATCATTATCATGACCAGCAATATGGGCAGCCATATTATTCAGGAAAACTTTGCCGACCTAACCGGCAAAGACATTACCAGAGTAGTAGACTCTACAAAAGAACAGGTGATGGAGGTATTGAAGCAGTCGTTGCGTCCGGAATTTCTGAACAGAGTAGACGACGTTATTATGTTCCAGCCGCTGATGCGCAAAGAAATAAAGGGTATCATCCGTATACAACTGGAGCAATTGCAGCAGCAATTAATAGCCCAGGGTATCGACCTCAAGTTTACTGACTATGCACTCGACTACCTTGTAACACGAGGCTTCGATCCGCAATATGGCGCGCGCCCACTGAAAAGAGTGATACAAAAAGACATCATCAACCTGCTGAGCAAAAAAATAATAGCCGGCGAAATAGACAAAACAAAACCAGTGCTGATAGATGTGTTTGACGGCGTTGTGGTGATGAGAAACGAGAAGTAAGCGCCCAATGTTCTGTATAAAAGAGAATACCCATAACCCTACCGAACAGTTTCTTCATGGGCACTCATAACATCAAAACCTTAATACTACCAATAATATCAATGCCCCCGCTTCATAATCGCGGGGGCATTGATTTGTATATTGTGCTTTCACAAAAAAGCTAATCTGTGTTTCGTTAGCCTTGTCGCATTTCTTATAATGCAGTTTTACGGTTTTCATTCAGGTTATGCTACTCAAAAAAAGCGCTAACAATGCAAAAAAAACAATAGCCAAAAACACAAGCATAATTATGGTAGTAGGTTTATCTTGCTGTGTATGTTTGGCGTTGCTACTGCCGACAATGAATATATTCACTACACTGTCTAATGGAATGCGGCTATTGCCTGTCAATACAATTTGTCCGTCGGCAATGGTTACCATCACTGCATCTACGCTACAATACCCATTGCTACACTGAAAAACTATTTGCGCCTGTAGCTGCTTGCTTCCATTATCAAACGCTGACGATAAAAGCGCTAACCATTTTTGAGGATCTGCATTATAGGCTCTTCTAAAAACTACAAATGCCAGTTCCGATTCTTTTACATCGTTTACCATAATAAACCATTTGCGTTGGTTAAAAAATGCAGCGTTTTCAGCGGTATCAATAGGACATTCAAAACCTGTAATACACGCCTAAACCTGCCCCAACGGCTACCCAAGACTGATTGTAACTTTCTATTTTACGCCCGGCATTATTTATCCTGTTGGTGTTCTCAATTTCAAAACTGGGTTTACTAAAAAAGTAATCGGCATTTACAGCCACACCTAACCGCTTGGTAAGGTCGTAGCGAATTGCAGCGCCTGCCTGCGCTGAAAAAGCGATTGCCGTGGCTGGCGACTGCGCAAAATTTCCTGACTCGCTATCCTCAAGAAACACATCGTGTCCAGCCAGCCGTGCCGACGAAACACCCAAGAGTCCCCTCACATCTACATGTAGTTTCTTTACTACATCTATGGTGTAGGTAGCGCCCACCAGAAAACTCAATACGCTATTTCGGCCTTTTACAGCCACCGTGCAGCTGTCTACGCCAAAATCCTCTTTGTAACCGTCGACCAAGCCCTGCGCGCCTTTAAAAGAGAATCCTTGGTAGCTCAACAGCGCGTTGAAAGATAGATGCTTGCGAAAGTAATAACTACCCAAAATACCTGTGTTTGCACCCGACCCGGAAAATCCGGCATCAGTTGCGCTATAATCGGTTTTAGCAAGCGCGCCCACAGGCATGGATACACCGCCGCCAATTGTCAATTGCCACATGCTTTTCTTTGGCTGTACCTCAACCATTTCATTGGTTTGCGCATGTGCGCTAACGCTTGCCGCCAGAAAAAACACGATTGCTTTTATTGAATTATTCATCGAAGTTTTTTTAAAAAATTAAAGAATATTTACTGTAAAGTTCACATCTGCATCTGTCGACCCACGATCGCAATCTCCATTTTTTACGTTAGGCTGATGGTGTAGCGATACTTCCAGATTGCCAGAGCTTACTGCGCCAGTTGTAAAGTCTGTCGTAAGTCCTAATTCCAGCGTCGGCACATTGGTGTCTTTATCGGTGCGCACTACTGTTAAGTTTAGGCCTGCATATATACCATAACAAACCAAGTGGTAATTAGCGCGATCTCTTACTTCGGTAGTGATATCCTCAGCCGGAGTTTTGGTTTCATCCAAAAACGACACAGATACATTATACACTGCATTTTTGCGCAAGTTCAGTGTTGCCTGCGATAGGTCGGGCGAACCGCCATTGGGGTTAAGGTCCACCCATTTTGCTGTGACCACGTCGGTTGTGTCGGCAATATTTTTTGCCACGAGCTTCACCGTTGTCAAAAATTCATTCCCGGGCGCTGGTGGCGATACCACTTTTTCTTCTTTGTTGCAAGATGCCCAAAACAGCGCTGTAGCTGTAAATAACGACAACACGAAAGATATTTTCTTCATATTTTTAGTTTTTTTTGATTAAAATGAATATTTAGTTCTTATTACAAAATTTACGCCCAGTTCATCGCTGTAATACCTGAAATGGTTTAGATAATCGCGATAACTAACATTTGTTACATTGTTCACCGTAAACGCTACTGAAAGCTTGCGGCGATAAAAAGACGTTTCGAAGGCAACGGAAGCATTGTATAGACTATAGCCAGCGGGCGGCGCCACGTAATCGCTGTTTTCAGGCACACGCCATTGGCGTAGCACAGTTACGTTGTCTGCTGTAACAACCACATTGTGCATAAAGCCCAATTTTTGCCAGCTATAGCTTAGTCCGTTTACCAGCCTATCAGCAGGCATATACAGCAGGTCGTTTTGTTGCGACAAATTCCGTCCGCGAACCAACGTTGCTTTAGTATTAGCGGCCATGCGTTTGGTTATATCAAACGATGCCATTGCGTCTAATCCGTGTATTGTCGCCTCATCTTGGGTAAACTGAAAAGCGGGATAGGCGCCGCTGATAAGCGTGATAGGCTGTAGCAAAGGCCGCTCGTATATATAATTGGCTATTCGATTATAATAGGCTTCTACATCGAAATGCACACGCCCCCCGCGATAGGCTACCGAAAAACTGGTGTTCCACGATCGCTCAGTTGCCAGCGACGAGTCTCCGTTTTGGTATCTGGCATCGCTAAAGTGAATGCCATGTATATACATTTCGTTTACCGATGGCGCGCGCCAGGCGCTGCCGCTATTGAGAAACAACGTCAATTTGCTACTTGGTTTGTAGGTAGCGCCTACCATGCCGCTTACATTACTATAATCGAAGGTGGCCGAATACGCTTGCAACGTCGAATTGTTCAACCGGTAAACTCTCAGCCAACGGTAGTCGTAGCGAAGACCAGCTTCAAAATTAAAGCGCCCCAGTTCGTAATGCTGTATGGCAAAAGCCCCGCCAGTATAGGTTCGAAAATTAGGAACCAGGTACCTGATACCCCTAAACACGTTTCCTTGTGTACCGCCAGAGATCCCAAAACTACCGGACCACCCCTGCCTTACCGGCCGAGAATAAATGAGCTCGGCTGTATGGGTCACCAGTTGAAAACTAACTTGAGGTTTTTTTAATATTTCCGGGTCGGTGGTGTAGGGCAGACTTATATCGTACTCATCGCGCAGGTCTCGCTGGCGTGCAAAAACAGCTTCCATTCTGCCGCCGTTATCAAAGTTGTAGCGCAGCGACCCTTTTACCAGGTCGTGTTCTACATATTGAAAACTGCGATTAATATCGAACGAAAACACACTGGGCGATACAGGCTTACTGCGATTGAAAGCGACATACAAATCGGCGATGTTACCAACATGCGCTCCCTCAAAAATGCCGTTTTTTGTGCGAAAAAGACTGTAATAAAGCCCAATCTCCAATCGCTTGCTCCTATAGCCAATTTCGGCCGACCCGTTTGTTTCTTCAAGCCCCGTGTTTTTCAGTACATAATTGGGCGCGTTGAAACTACCGCCACGTTTATATGTTCCTTGCAACCGATAGGAGAATCCAGTAAGTTTGCCGCCTGCAGCGCCCTGCAATACCGCCGACAAAGTACCCAACATTCCGTTACTGGCGCCTACGGCATACACGTCGCCGCCCCAACCCGGAACTATAGGCAGCGCACCCGGCGACAACTTAACTACTCCGCCCAAAGCGTCTGAACCATAGCGCACACCGGCAGCGCCCTTTAGCGTCTCAATCTGGTTAGCAACAAACGGGTCTATCTCTGGTGCATGCTCGGCGCCCCACTGCTGCCCTTCCTGCCTCACGCCATTGTTAATGATCAAAACCCGATTGCTGTGCAACCCATGAATCATAGGCTTGGATATTGATGGACCAGTCTGAACAGCATTTAAGCCAGGCAGTTCTTTTATCGTTTCGCCAAGCGAGCTACCCCGTGTCTCGAAAAGCGCTCTGTCTCTGAGTTTTACCTGATTGAACGAGCTTATATCCTGATTACGCGCTGCGTTTATGGTCACTTCTTGCAGTCTCTTGGTCAACGGATTAACCAACAGAACGATTACCGAATCATTAGGCGCATCAATACTTTTCCGTAAAGTGTCGTAACCCCGAGCTGCACAAAAAATAGTAACCTCACCTTTGCACAAACCACCGATAGTGAAAGCGCCCTGCATACTTGTCCCCGTCATAACACTGGCTGTCGTCCATATTAATGCTTCGGGAATTGGAGCGTTGTAAATGCTGTCTTTCACCGTACCAGAAATTCGGCAGGTGCATACCTGCGCGTTGCTACGATTGCTGCAAAAAAACAATGCAACTACCATAGCCGCAGTCGTTATTTGTCGACTCACAACTTATTAAATTAAAAATGAAACGGAACGATGTCTATATCGTGGCATCGCGCTACCTTATTCATTACCTACCAACAGTTTTTGCCACGCGTGTGCAGCACATGGAGCAACAATACGATGTTGGCGCCAAGAGATGATGCGTAAAAAAACGGGAAGGCATACTAATTAAAACAATGGCCAGGAAGGAGGTCCGCGAAGCGATGCAATGCCTATAAATCGCGAAAACCGAAAGAAATAATGAAAGAAATACCTGACTGTGTATGCGGTAATCTCCTTAACCGCTAATATAATAAAAGGAGTGGCAACAAATGGTGCGAGCGCAAAAGCTAAAAACTGGCAATGAATATGTTTGTCGCCAATTACAAACTCGCCTTTTTTGTAGATCGGGTGTTCGGTGTCGGTATGTTGGTAAAGGATGCCATGCAGGTACTCCTTGGGCATCACCCCTAAAAGGAATATCACAAGCATAAATGCGCTGACACACTTTACCAATAGTTTTCTCAAATGGACAAACAGTATTACAATGTCGTTGCAAAACCTATGCCAATTGTTAAACTATGCGCAATAGTTAACAGTAAAATGACAATACATAGCAAAAAAAATCCCCAAAACGTGGTGCGTTTTGGGGATTGGCGATTACAAGAATAAATCACTCTTTATTTTACCAAGGTCTTAAACACCTTGTCATTCACTTTCAATGGATATTCATGACGCATTTTTTCGTTCCATTGCTTTTCAAGGAAATCCTGATACTCAGCAACAACATATCCACGCGCTTCTTCGAGTGTTTTTTGCGATGGCGTTGCAAAAACTTCTTTTGCAACTATTACTGTATATGGTCCGGTTGCATTTCCAACTGGATTAATAATTTTCATTTTAGTACCGGAAAGATCACTGAGGGTAGCATCTTTATAACGAGAAAACTCATAACGTCCACGCTGAATGGTCACCCTATCAGGATTAGACTGCGTATTCATATCCTTGGCAATTTGCTCATCGGCTATCTTATTTTTTATCATTGCCATACCTGAGTCGAACGCTGCTTTGTTTTTGAATTTGTACACAGATCCGTCAAAGCCTGGCTCCCACATGTATTTAGTTTTGTGTGTTTCATAAAAAACTTTCAAACCAGGAGTATCCTTAGCTGCTTTGCTCCATACGTTTCTGTCCATTAACTCAAACAGCATGATACCATCGCGGTACTCTTCCATAAGTATTTTAAACTCAGGATTTTCCTCTACAAGTCTGTGCTCTTCAAAATCATTCACAACATTATTAACATACATAGTATAAGCATCCTTAACCACCGCATTCTTGGGTCCATTTATTTTGCCGCGGGTCAGTGTTTCTACATACTTTGTAAAATCGTTCTGCAAATAATTCTTACCTGCAAACGTAAATACAGGCTTGGTCATGCCCACATAATCCGATTGCTTTACAACTTTAGCATTTACGCCTGTGTCGGGAATGTTGATTAGCTTATCTGATATTTCCTTTACGTTTTCGGCATATTCTTTAAAGCCATTCTTTTCTTTGATCTTGTTAAAGAAATAGTCTTTTGCCGACTGAGCGCGAGCATCGTTTTCCACCTTATGCTTTATTGTTGGGTAGAGGGTATCGTAAGGCGCCAGTGGAATTTTAGCCAACAATTTAATAATATGGTAGCCATAATCTGTCTTTACCGGCTCAGAAAAGTCGCCCAGCTTTTTCAGAGAAAAGGCTGCGTTTTCAAAAGAAGGCACCATTTTGCCTGCGCCAAATGGCTTCATTACCCCAGTATCGTTTATTGTATATTGGTCGTCAGAATATTTCTTTACCAATTCAGCAAAAGGTTTACCAGCTTTTAGCATGGCCACAACGCTATCTGCACGCTTTTTTGCAGCTATATCGCCCGCCTCGCCCTTCGCCTTAGAAACCTGCACCAATATCTGAGCAACTTTCAGTTGACCGCGGTCGGCTCTCTTATCTATTGTTTTCAGAATATGGTAACCAAACTGTGTGCGGAATGGCTTCGAAACTTTGCCCGGCTGTGTACTATATGCTGCATTTTCAAATTGATACACAGTTTGCAAAGCGGTAAAATAACCCAGATCGCCGCCAGACTCTTTAGACCCTTTATCGTCTGAAAACGCTTTCGCCAATGTTTCAAAATCTGCTTTCTTTGTTTCTACCAAGCGGTACAGACTGTCTATTTTGCGATATGGCGCAACAGTGTCTGAGCCCGGTGTGCAACTGATAAGAATATGTTCAACGCGTACGTTTTCTTTCATTCTATCATATGCCTCGCGTATCAGTTTATTAATTACCTGATCGTCTGTCAGATAGTTTTTAGCAAGTTGCTTACGGTAGTTATCCAGTTCTCTTTCTATCGCAGGCACCGTATCCAGCTTTTGCCTGTCGGCTTCAGCTACTTTCATTCTAAAAAGCGCATACAAATCGAGGTAACTTTTCAAAGCCGTGTCAGACATGTCGGCTTTTTTGTTTATGCTGTTTTTCTTGTAAACCCTCAGAAAATCATCTTTAGAAACTGAATTGGGGCCATAAGTAAACAAAGATTGTGCTTGTGCAAACCCCGACATCGCGCAGATACCTGAGGTAAGACATGTTAAAACCAACTTTCGCATTGTGTTTGTGTGTTTTTCGGATTATTTCTGGTCGTGTTAATTAATTAATTTTTACTGTCTTTGGCCTTTTCCTTCTCTTTTGCCTTATTCTCCAGAATGTTTATCATGCTGGCAATATTGGTATGGTCCAGGCGCTTACCTCTTATTATCTTCTTTTCATCCATCAGGTATATTGTTGGCGTACTGTATACGTCAAACTTACCTCTCCAATCGCCAATATGCTCATCATCCCAGCAATTTGTCCAGTCTTCAAAATTATACTTTTTTATAAACTCTTTTATCGCTTTTTCGTCGCCTTCGGTTGCTACAGTCATTACTTTTACGCCTTTCGTTTTCAATACCGATTCATAAAGCGAGTCGAGCGACGGCATTTCGTGCTGGCAGTGGCCGCAATTTGGGGAATAAAACACAAGAAGTGTATATTTTGCCTTAATGCTGTGCATGCTCTCCAGTTTCTTTGTATACAGGTTGGGCACCTTAACTTCTGGCGACACATTGCCCAATACGTTTGGAGCAATTTTTTGCGCACGATCAATATACTTCGACAATTCTTCGCTTGTAAGCCAAAAAGCGTCGCCTTTCATGTAGTAGTTTTCAATAAGGTGCACAAAAGCTTCGTCCATACCCATTATTTTACTTGTCTCCAGAGTGTGAGCAAGCCAAAATAGCGTGTATTTAAA
>CAZLPE010000055.1:0-3632 GCA_964561325.1 uncultured Flavipsychrobacter sp. | reverse complement strand
CGCTTTGAAAATTGCAGAAAGCAATGTGTTTGGGTTTTTCGCTACATAATCGCGACGGTAGTTGGTCAAATCGTGCGATGTCAGTTCCGCCTTCTTCCTGATATTGGCGCTATCGGTAGCAGTTTTTGCTTCAGCGTACTCCTTTGTTAGCGCATTCTGCCCAGCCTGATATCCTTTTAGAAAGGCAACATATGCCTGGAACCGCTCGTTTTCGGGCGAGTTTTTAAACTTAACTCCATCAGGTACTTTGCTCACAGGCGCAGTGATGGTAATATCGTCGCCGCTATTCAACAAAAACTCGAAATAAGTTTTCATATCAGAAAGCAACATCATATAAATACCGCCTACAAATGCCGGATCGTCGCTTTTAAACTCTCCATTACCCATTTTATCGAGTCGAACCGAGTCGCGCTTGTAAATAGTGGGCAGCGACTTGCCATAGTAATGGGCTAAAAAGACCACAGAGTCTTTAATGTCTGGCATTTTAAGATGGATTCGGTATCCTTTTGCCTGCGATGTGAGCGCCATACCCATAATCATTAGTAAGGCTACAAGTTTAATGCTCTTCATAGTTCAAAATAAATTAACGTACCTGACAGGTAACAACAAAAAGGAATTTGAAGGTTTTTGCAGCGAAAATATAGTATATAGTTGGTGTATCCCAATCCATTTACGCGTAATATGAATTATAACAAAAATTTTGCAGAAGTAGAAAAACACATTGAAAACCACAGCAATCCAAGTTCGGAAGCAGGAACAATTATCGAAAAATTGCGTTGGTAAACAAACGAAAAGAATTAGTGCGCTTAGGGTATTGCGTTGGTTATTGTGCGCTGCAATAATATAGCAACCAGCGACAGCGATATGTCCGTTTTCATACCTGTTTTTTATTACCTTTGCGCCGTAGATAAAAAATTTCTTTTTACTAAAAATTAATTTCCTTTTATGGGATATGATATTATAGTAGTGGGCAGCGGCCCTGGTGGATATGTGGCTGCTATACGCGCTGCGCAACTGGGTTATAAAGTAGGTATCGTAGAGAAAGAAAACCTTGGCGGTATTTGTCTTAACTGGGGTTGTATTCCTACCAAAGCGCTTTTGAAAACAGCAAGCGTGTATGAAAGCTTCACACATGCCTCCGACTATGGAATTGTTGCGGGAGAATTCAAACCCGACTTTGGCGCAGTGATTAAACGCAGTCGCGGCGTTGCCGACAAAATGAGTAAGGGTATACAGTTCTTGATGAAAAAGAACAAGATTGAAGTAATAATGGGCATGGGCCGACTGAACGCCAAAAAAGAGGTGGAAGTTACCGGAGCCGATGGAGTTGTTACTACACATCAGGCCAAGCATGTAGTTCTTGCTACAGGCGCTCGCAGTCGTCAGTTGCCCAATCTTCCGATAGACGGCAAAAATATTATCGGATACAGAGAAGCAATGACTTTACCAACCCAACCCAAAAGCATAGTTGTTGTTGGCTCTGGCGCTATAGGCGTGGAGTTTGCTTATTTCTATAACTCAATAGGCACTAAAGTAACTATAGTTGAGTTTTTACCACGTATCGTGCCGGTTGAAGACGAAGAAGTATCGAAAGAACTGGAAAGATGTTTTAGAAAACGCGGCATTAAGATAATGACTAACGCGTCTGTAGAACGTGTAGAAGGCGCAGGAAACGGTGTAAAAGCGTTTGTAAAAACACAAACAGGCGAAGAGGTTCTGGAAGCAGACGTTGTGTTGAGCGCAGTGGGTATTGCAGCAAATATCGAAAACATAGGTCTTGAAACGCTGAACATAACAGTAGACAAAGGCCGTGTGATTGTAGACAAGTACGGAAAAACTAATGTTGATGGCGTTTACGCTATCGGCGATATTACTCCTGGTCAGGCATTGGCGCACGTAGCGAGCAAAGAGGCTATTATTTGTATTGAGGCCATTGCTTACAAAGAAGGTAAGTACAAACACATGCCAGAACCGCTTGATTATGGCAACGTTCCGGGTTGTACCTATTGCTCACCAGAAATTGCGAGCGTTGGCATGACAGAAAAACAAGCGCGCGAAGCAGGTTATGAAGTTAAGGTGGGCAAATTCCCATTCTCAGCATCGGGCAAGGCAAGCGCAGCAGGAGCAACAGAAGGCTTTGTAAAAGTAATCTTCGACGCTAAATATGGCGAATGGCTGGGCACCCACTCCATTGGTTACAATGTTACAGAAACCATTGCTGAAACAGTAGTGGCTCGTAAGCTGGAGACTACTTGGCAGGAAGTGCTGGACAGCATTCACCCCCACCCTACTATGAGCGAAGGTGTGAAAGACGCAGTTGAAGTTGCGCTCGGCGAAGCAATACATCTATAATATTTTTAGTAAACCATCTTAAAGCGGCTGCTTCATGGCAGCCGCTTTTTAAATTTCGCTATTTACTATCGCGCCCCACCATTTCTTAATTGGAGTTCAAAAATGTTGGGATTATTTCTTATTTTTCACTAATTTTCGAGCCTAATTGCTTGAATCGTTTATTTTATGAAGAATCTGTTTTTATCTGTATTTTTTGCTTGTAGCGCCGCTGTAGCTTTTGCTCAAGACGTAACATTGAATGGGGAAACCATTATGTCGAACGGAACGCCTTATGCTAAACTCAAAAAATCAAACGGCCACCCGCTCAGATACGATATTTATTCGCTTTCTGGCGAACGCCTGATTACAGTGCATCATAATAAAAACATGATAGACGGCAACCCGGCTTATGTTATGACCTTTTTGAACGATCATGAACAAGCTATTATTGTTAACAGAACTTCGTTCCCTAATGGCCTGATCAAGAAGATCGTTAAGTACAACCTCATAGACAATGGCTCCACTGTAAACAAAACTTCGGAGGCGGAGTTTGTAGACAAGTTCCCAATTCCAGAAGGTTACCTTGAAGTAGAAGATCAAGACAGATGGATGTAAATCGCCTGATCGATTGCTTTTATGATACTTACAATTTCAATATTGGTATTTGTAGCCTGGGTAACACTGGGCTATTTTTTATTTAAGAGACCTCCAACTGAGTTTGTATCGCGCAGAAAAAGGATTCTGCTGTATGCGTCAACAATCGTAACAGCGGTCATTTTCATACACGACTATTTGTATGATAAAAATGATGTACCACTAACTTACTGGCAGGTTTTCTGCGAGGTCATGCTATCCGGCACCATATACGTTTTGCTTATTTTTGGCATGGGTGTTGGCTTCAATGCTCTTGTTCGTCTCCTTTCGCGATAGTAAGCGTTAAGCTTTAAATATGAAAGCGCGTATAACAACTGTACGTCGGAATTTCCATTCCGCTACCCATAATTGGTATTATTAAAGCGTCTCCGGTCCATAAAACATGGCATAACGTGTGCTATATTGCAATATCACAAATTGCAAACACCTATGAGCTAATCATTTGAAAAACGCCATACTCACAATATAAATTGCTTTTTTATCTGCTTGTACAGAAAGAAAAACCCCGGTCATTATAACCGGGGTTTTCTTTGCTTCATTATCATTGTTATCAGGTTACCTTATCAGCGTCACCTGACCTTTGTACGTTATGTTCTGGCCGTCGCCACCCGGACGAGCTACTACTATTGTGTAGAAGTATGTGCCCA
>CAZLPE010000054.1:17656-24761 GCA_964561325.1 uncultured Flavipsychrobacter sp. | reverse complement strand
CATATTGGCGCCAACTATCGCCTGTACGACTCTACCCGCGGCAATGGGGTAGTGACCCGCAATATGCGCGGCGGCACATCGTATACCGCCGCTACCGATTTTACCACCACCACAAATATCTGGCCGGGCGCCACTGCCGATTCGGCGGCTATAGATGCGCATTGGGCGGCAGAGCGTGTGTACGACTATTGGGATTCTGTACATGCCCGCCTTAGCTGGGACAACCTCAATGGTCAGCTAAAACAGTTTGTGCACTACAATACCGCCTTCGACAATGCTTTTTGGGATGGTACACAGATGACCTATGGCGATGGCTCGGGCCTTACAAGCGGCGGCTTTACGCCATTAGTTAGCCTCGATGTTACGGCCCACGAAATAGGGCATGGGGTTTGCGAGGCTACCTGCAATCTTAACTATGTAAGCGAATCCGGTGGACTAAACGAAGCCTTTAGCGACTGCTGGGGCGCCACTATCGAAAGTTGGGCTAATCCGCTGGAGACTGACCGTGTACCCAAGAATATCTGGAAAGTAGGCGAAGAGATAGGCGGGGGTAGTCCGCTAAGAAGCATGGAAACGCCCAATGCTGAAGGTCAGCCAGATACCTACCGCGGCACCTTCTGGTACAATACCGTAGGCTGTACGCCCAGCGGCCTCAACGATAACTGCGGTGTGCACACCAACAGCGGCGTACTAAACAAATGGTACAATCTGGTGGTAGTAGGCGGCACCGGAGTAAACGACATAGGCAATAGCTATGCTGTTACGGGCATAGGCATGGCCGACGCTGCCGACATACTGTACCAAACCGAACTGGCGTTGGTATCTTCATCAGAATATGCCGACTGTCGCACTGCGTCTATCAATGCTGCGGTTACGCTCTTTGGCCCCTGCTCGCCGCAAGAGCAGGCCGTTACCAATGCTTGGTATGCTGTGGGCGTAGGGTTTTATTTTGTGCCCTGCGTGCCGCAAATCAGGTTTACGCAGGTGGTAACCAATACTACCGAAAACGCCAATTCAACCGCTTGTCCGGCAAGCAGGGTGTTAAACATACCCATCAAGGCTACAGGGCCGGCAATATTTGGCGGCTCGCCGGTTATTACCGTCTCCGATTCGGGCGGCACAGCTATTAGCGGGGTGCATTACTCCATGCCTGCGCTCCGCACTATGACATTTACCCCCGGCGATACAAGCACACACTACTTCCCTGTTACTATCTTCGACAATGGCGCCCTTGCCGACAACAAAGATTTCTACCTGCGGTTTACCATGGATGCCGCCGGCACCACCACAATTATGTCGCCCACAAACCGGGTCAACCATATATTTATTGTCAACGACGATAAATACCCCGAGCCTGGCGGCACAGAATACCATCAGGTGCGCGACTCCACTGTTTTGTCTAATCGCACATCGCCATTCCTGTCCAGTGTCAACAAGGCGCATACCCAGTATTTGCTATCGCCTGCCGAGATGCTCGCATCTGGCTTAAGACCCAATGCGCCTATATCGCAACTGGCATTTAGGGTAGCGGTTAAAAACAGTACGCAGCCGTTCTCCGCATTTACCGTAAGTATGGGCAATACAGGTATTACCAACCTAAGCTCTAATTTCATTATCAGCCCCCTCACTACCGTCTACACCGGCAACTTCAGTACCTACCTTGGCTGGGATTCGCTCGACTTTTCTACGCCATTCGTATGGGATGGTACAAGCTATGTGGTTGTTGATATATGCTTTACCAACACAAGCGCTATCGGTAGCAACGATCGCGTAGCAGGCGCATCTGGTGCAAGCACTATAACCGCCTACAATACTTCTACCACAGCCGGTGGTTCGGGTTGCGATCTGCCTTATACGTCTTTGCGCACCAACACATCTAAACCAATCATGCGCTTCAAGCAGGTAATAGCGCCGGCAGTTGTAGAAACCGTTGCGGCATCTACGCGCACCTGGACGGTGAAAACCGGTCAGGAAGTGTATTTTTATGCGCCCGCGGATACCGGAGTAATGGTTGGCCTGAAAAGCCCCTCGCTCGATCTGGGTTGTGTAAACACTACGCTCACCGCCGCAGGCATAGGTTTTACGCCGCTGGTATCGGGCGCAGGCGTTAGTCGATCGCTCAAAGAGTTCAGCATATCGCCCGATCAGAACGCCGCCGCTACCAACTACACAGCCACCTTCTATTTCACAAATGCCGAGCTTGCAGGCGCATCGCCTTCGAGCCTGTATATTATGAAAACCGATGCAGCTACCGATGCCGCTATCACTACTGCTAACAGCCAGATAGTAACGCCAACGCTGGTGCGCGGCGCTAACTATATAGGGTTCACAGGGCGGTTTACAGGCCTGTCAAGGTACTTTCTTGTAGATGGTATTTTGGGCGTGTCTGGCGTTAATCCGGCTGCTTTTGCCAGCATAAGGGTAGACAACAATCCATTTACCGACAAAATAAGCGTTAGCTATTCGTTTGCCGCCGATGCAAAAGCAACAGTAAGACTGTACGATGTTACAGGCAGAATTGCTTACACTGCTGCGCTTTCATTGCAGGCAAGCAATAGCAAATTTGTGATAGACTGTTCAGGTCTTGGTTTGGCTCCCGGCATATATATATTGCAGGTGGTAACACCATCTGATGTGTACAATCAGCAATTGATAAAACAATAATTCATTCTCTAACACAAAAATCCCCGCAGGGCACATTGCCTTGCGGGGATTTTTGTATGCGTTATTGTAGATTTTCTTTCTTTCTTTCTTATTCTGGCAGATCCCAGTCTCCGTTTAGCTTCAGCACCTTTTCTATTACGTCTCTTACGCAGCCATGGCCGCCGTTATGAGGCGATATATACTTCGAAATGCCCTTTATTTCGGGGGCTGCATCGTTTGGGCAACAGGCCAGCCCGCATACCTGCATAGCTGCATAATCGGGTATGTCGTCGCCCATATACAGTACGCTTTCGTAAATGGTTTTAGATGCTACGGCAATTTCATTCAGAAACTCTTTCTTACTTTCTATACCTATGTGCACATCTTTTACGCCCAGTCGGTTGAGTCGTAGCCTTACCGCTTCCGATTTTCCTCCAGATATTATCCACACTTTGTACCCTTTTTTAATGGCCAGTTGCATAGCGTATCCGTCTTTAATGTTCATGCTGCGTAGCATATGGCCATCTTCAGTAAGCATCAGATTACCGTCGGTGAGCACACCATCCACATCAAACACAAAAGTGCGTATCGGTTTAAATAGTTCCAGTAGGTTCATATCAGTTAGTTATTTTACAAAGTGAAATTCACGGTGTTTAATTACCCCTGATTATCGCGCCATTCATACACCCATGCCGACTGTATCATTTCCAGATGGCCTTCGGTGCACTGTTCGCGAGTACCTTCAAAATTTGGAATTTCCAGTATCCAGTCGAGTAGTTCTGTAAATCTTATTCTGTAAATTTTGCTTTCGCTAAAGTCGTCGCCAAAACGCTCATATAGCTTCATAGCTATATCTTCGTGGTCGTTCCATTTTATGGGTGGTTCGTAATGTGCCATTTATTGTTGTTTTTTGTGAATGGGCATAACCGTTATGCCACAGTTATTGTTTGGCTTATTCGCCATGTATCAGCGACTGGTCGGGTATTGTTACTTCCAGTGTGCCGCTACCGTTCACCAGTACGCACTGGCAGCCCAGTCTCGATATTATTCTCGGGTTTCTGGCCCGGTCTATGAAGTCTTCTTCACGGTCTGTAAGCTCAGGTACAAATTCGCTTCCGCTTTCCAGATATATGTGGCAGGTGCTGCAGGCGCATACCATGCCGCAATTGTGGTGCAGCTCTATGTTGTTATCCAGCGCTACTTCCAGTATGCTTTGGTCGGGCGCAATGTTATCTATAACAACGGGCTCCAATCCCTTTTGGTCAAACTTGAATTTTATTGTGTACATGAAAATTACTATCCCTGTTTGTCGCAAAGTTAATGGTTACGACCGATAATAGTTACTCAATTTCGGTTATTTAAAGCGGTATTGTTCATCCATATCAACGCTGTTGATGGGTGTATAAGCAAGGCAGGTATTGATTATCTGCTAAAGAAGGGTAGCGCAGTAGGCTGTAAATTGATAATTGATTGTATATGGAACGTGTTGGATCCTGCAAAAGGAGTATGTATTAACAAAAAGCGTTGGAATGCAGCAGATTATTTACGGTAGCGCTCAACGCTTCCGGGAACTGATCATTTTTTACTACATAATCTATAGCGCCATATTTGAAGGCATTTATTACCACTTGCATATCGTTTTGGCCCGATATTAGCATACAGTAGGTATGTGGGTATAGGTGCTTGATGCGTTGAAGCACCTCAAGACCATTGAAAGGACTCATTTCGTAATCAAGGAATATAATATCCGGGTTCAGGTGCAATTTATTGATGCATTCTTCACCGTTTTCAAAAACGTGAATATTTGAAAAGCCCATATTCAGGAGGTGTTGTTTGCACAATTCTCTGCTCAAAAAGTCGTCGTCTACTACAAACAATACCAAGCTATTTTTGTTTCCCACCTTAATTACATTTGCTTTTGAATAGTCAAATTAGGCGCCAAAACCGTAAGTTGTTGATAGTCAATTGTTTGTGTTGTTGTTGGTAAATGGTGATGTCCAAATAGAAGAAAGCTATTCCCAAAATGAGAAATCAGGCCATTATATATGTTTTAGGCGATGATGAGAGTAGTAGTACATTTCAACTTATTAATTGAAAGTCGCTTCGAGCGGTTGCGGCAATAAAATAGTATTATTTTACAGTGAGGGTTACAGATACAGAATTTCTATACCCATCTTTGTTAGTTACGGTAAAGGTATATTTTTCTGTACCTGCCTCATCTCTGGTAGTAATATTGAAGTCTTTTTTATACTCGTCGCCAGCTTGCACAGACAGCGATTCTGAGTAGAAGCTATACGAAGAACCTCCGTCGTATATCCGTGATGCATCAAACGATTTTAACACATCAGACGTAACTGCATTGGATGCTGTAATGCCTACAAGCAATGTTTGATTTTTGCCCACAGTGGCGTTGCCGCTTGTGTAGCCTGTACCTGTTTTCAACTCTATATTGGGCAGCGATCCTTCTTCTTTGTCACAAGAAGCTAAGAAAGAAAGGGCTACAAATGTTGCAAATATTGTGGTTAGCTTTTTCATTGTAGTAGATGTTTGTTGTGAGCGTCGCTCACTTTTTGCTATGATAATGCCAACCGATGTACAATAACCATACCAATACTTTGCCTGATAATTGTTAATGTATGTTTAGTAATCCTTGCTACCATAGTTGGTGTAAAACTGTTGAAGTTGTTTTTATAAAACAACTACCCACATAGTCGTTAGGTATGTGGGTTGTCTGGTCTATTTTATCTACTCTATGGCAATGCTATCTGATGAGCGTAATGTTACCATGTTTATTGATGGTTGTTCCAATAGATGTTACTGCCTCAATCTGGTATACATAAACGCCAAACGGTTGCGGCGTTCCTTTGTAGTTTCCATCCCAACCGTCTTCAATGTTGGTTGTTTCATATACCATATTCCCCCAGCGGTTATATATCCTGAAATAGTTTAGCGCTACCATTCCTCGCTTAATAATTCTGAGTTTCCCGTTGGGGCCGCTGCCCGGTGTAAATGCATTAGGCACGCTTACAAGCGATTCGGTATTCATCAGTAAGCTAATTGAATCTTTTACCGTACAGCCCCATGCGGTTGATGCATCCACTATGTATTTCGTGCTCATTTCAGGTGTAGCTATTGGGTTAGAAGAGTATTGATCGCTTAGCCCAATAGGCGGGAACCAACTGAAATAGGTGCAATTGGTTTGCGGAGAAATCTGATAGGTTTCGCCGGGGTATAGAAGCACAGAGTCGGGTAATAAAATAGTAGCTGCCGGCCAAACGGTCACATTTACATTGAGCGTATCCAGACATCCGTATTTATTTGTAGCTAACACTGTGTATTGCTGCGAAGTGATAGCCTTTAGCCACGGAGCAGATGAGGTAGAGTCGCTTAGGTACATTGCAGGCTTCCATCTGTAGCTAACGCCGCCCCATGCAAACAATTGTATAGAATCTCTTGGGCATATGGAAGTGTCTTTACTTATCGTGCCAAAATTGGCCGGATGTACCATTATCATTGCAGAATCAGCGCCCTTACAGCCCGCGGGCGTTGTTACCACGAGCATTTGCTTTGTGCTGTCGCCAGCTGTAAACAATACTGAGGTTGCAGTAGTATCGTCTATGAAATTTCCGGGCCGCCAGCGATACTTATAATGCGTGTACCAAGACGGCTCTACAGAGCTGTGCAGATGCAAGGTGTCAAATCGGCAAACAAATCTGTTACCACCAAAATGTACTATTGGGTTAGGCTGTACATCTATGAAGAAGGAATCTATAAGATCAGGACAACCGGGCAGGGTAACATGTAAATAGTACATTGCCGATGTATCGGGCGCTATCAGAGGACTGGATATGCGAGAGTTGGCAATACCCGCAGTTGGTATCCACTGAAACCTTGCCGATGGATTGGCTGTAACCAAGGCCTGCACGCTGTATCCCCTGCAAATTGCGGTGTCGTTATTGAAAAAGTTGAGCGTATCGTATATAATAGTCACATTAATAGTGTCTGCCGACGAGCATCCTCCAACAGTAACCGTTAAAAAATAGGTTCCGCTAAGGGCAGCCATTATTGTTGGCGTAGTGCTTCCGTCGCTCCACAAATAGGTGGGGGTAGTATAAGAAACAGACGAGCTAAGCGGGATGGACGAACCAAGGCAACTAAATGTATCTGGTCCCAAATCTACGATTGGGTAGGGAGATATAAGTATATGTATGCTATCGGTAATCACACAGCCATTATCCAGTCGTAGCCAATAGGTTCCGCTGGTAGATACATGGATACTATCACCTGTACTGCCTGTGTTCCATAGGTAGGATGTACCTGCTGGTTGCGTAGATGATAAAACTAAAGTATTGCCAATACAGAACGCAGTATCGTTGCCAAGGTCGACAACAGGCACAGGTATAAAATTAACATGGAAAGTATCAATCAGCACAGTGCAGTTCAATCTTGAATAAACCCAATA
>CAZLPE010000054.1:3121-17556 GCA_964561325.1 uncultured Flavipsychrobacter sp. | reverse complement strand
GCAAGCGAGGTGTTGGCATCATAAATGCAAATTGTTGCCGTAGTATTGGTTCCGCTGTTCCATGTAGTGAAAAAGTTAACCCAAGTTGCCGGCGGGGCTGTTACTACTATTGGGGTACCTATCAACGTGCCATTTATTCTGAACTGTAGCGTTGGCACGTCGGGCCCAATAGTTACAGATGAGCAATTGGCAAACCATGCGCTGAAATCGTAGTCGGTATTCGGTGTAACATTAATTGTCTGGCACCAGACGTCTACAGGTGTAGATGCGCCGTTTATGATCATCATGTCGCCTGTACCTGTGGTATGGTCGCCGAAGGATGTAAAGCCTGTGTGCACATCAAATGGGTCGAAATCAACAGAATATTGACCTTCTGGCAGTACGGATGTGCCGGGCGGCGAATAAGTATAAGAGCTTGTAAACCAGTTATTTCCCTGCTCAAAGTCGCCATTAATTACGAAATTGTAAGGAATCAGCGACTTGACTGTGAGATAGCGATAGCCAGATGTGGCAGTAGTTAGCGTTGGTCTCAGTATAGTAGTGTCTGATATACCCGCTCTTGGCGTCCATGCTATAGATAATACGGAGTCGCTTCCTGTATAGGCTCCGGGTAGGGTAATGGTGGTTCCGGCACAAAGGCTTGCAGAGTCGGGTAAGGTTACAATATTGCAGGGCGCTGTGCAGGCGTATGTGCTACATGAAGTATTATTCTCCGGAATTATAGAGTTGATTCCTGTGGCAGATACTATGGAGCCATATACGTTTAATCCTGTTGGGTTGGCGCTGGGGCTTGTTGTATTGTAGTTGTTTGTTTTTATGTTCAATGTATGCGTACCTGCTGTCAGGTATATAGTGCGGAATATATTAGCATAGGTAGAGTAAGTAGCGGGTATAGCGCTGGGCGGCATAGCAAAGCCAAGCGGAACGCCGTCCACATCCGTCATTTCAACATAGTTATCGGCAGCTATGCGTAATTCAAAGCGTATCGAGTCGTTGGAACAAAGTGTGAATGACCTGCTCAATACCATATCGTATTGTGTGCCGGTAGGGCCGGTACCGTCGGTAGTGTATGTCGATGAATTAATGCAACTTATCCAGCCGCCCGGCCATGCAGGTGGGTTTGTTGCCCATGCGCCAACTCTTGTTATTACATCTGCGCTTCCGCCAGGCACAACTTCTATTAGACCGGTCATAGATATAGCCACGGCCACGCTGGGCGACACAGCGGTCATTTTCCATTTTGGGTCTGGCACAGGCGTACCGCCATCAAGGCCGGGCGCTACAGCCCGTCCGGTAAGCGGATTGTAACCGGTGCTGATAGTGAGCGAGTCTACTACGCATTGTGAATAACCAAGATATCCTGCTAAGGTAAAAGCAAAGAGTAGTATAAGTTTTTTCATGCTTTATTCGCTTAGGTGTAAAGTAAATGAGGTTAAACTAAAGTGAACGATTTTCCGGGAAACTTTCAGGCTATAAATTTAATAAATATAATTGAATTAAGCCTGTCTCAAAATTTGTGACCATCAAAACTGAGATGACCATTAAGTAAAACAGGAAATAGATTTTTTGTTTCTATTTCCTGTTTCTTATTTATACTGTCGACAATTGATTTTATCTTATCAATGTGATGTTGCCGCGTTTTGTTACAATTTTACCTGCTTCGGTAACTGCTTCCAACTCGTAAACATATACGCCGAAGGGTTGATCCGCTCCATTGTACTTACCATCCCAACCGGCATTTATGTCGCGCGACTCATAAACGGTCACACCCCAACGGTTAAAGATTCTAAACGAATTTACTGTAGCCAATCCTTTCTTTACAATGTAGAGGATATTGTTTACGCCGGTGCCGGGGGTAAACGCATTGGGTACATTTATTATCGTTCCTGGATCTACGCGGATGCTAATGCTGTCATATACTACGCATCCATCGGGTGTAACGCCTTTTACTTTATACTTTGTATTTACCTCAGGCGTTGCAATTGGGTTAGAGCTTGTAGTATCGTTAAGTCCAATTGTTGGCGACCACGAGTACCTGTTGCAATTTGAACTGGTTGGAATTTGGTACGATTCACCCGGATGTAGCGTTACCGAATCGCCAAGGTACATTATGGCGTTAGGACGTACATTCACTTTTGCGAACAGCGTGTCTTTACATCCATACTGGCTGGTAGCTATACCAATGTATTGTGTAGAAGTGATAGGATGTACCCAAGGCATATTTGCCGCTGAGTCGTCGAGATATGCCGCTGGACGCCAAACATGCGTTGCAGTTGAGCCGGGTATTATGCTATCTCTGAGCTGTACGGAGTCACCGGGGCAAAGGTCGATAACCGTATCAAGCCATGCAAAATTACCAGTGTGAACTATTACCTGAGCTGAGTCGATAGCATAACAACCTGCGGGTGTTGACACTTTCAAGATAAGCATAGTGGTATCGCCGCCAGTGAAGAAAACAGTCTGTGTACTGTCTTTGTCAAGATAGGTGCTTGGCGTCCATTTGTATATATATTTATCGTACCATGTTGGCTTAACGCCTGCAGTTATTCTTATCGTATCAAACTCGCAGACTGTTCGGTTGCCGCCTGCATAAACAACAGGATTTGGCTGAACGTCGATGTGGAATGAATCAACAATATCAGGACAACCCGGATAAATACCACGTACAACATAAGTCGCTGAGGTGTCAGGAGTTATGGTAGGTTGTGCAATGTTAGAAAATGGTATACCCGTTGTTGGGGTCCACTGATACTGAATAATGCTGTTTATAGATATTCTTGGTTTCACCCATCCACCCTTACATATTGCGGTATCCTGCTGGAACAGCGTCATTGTATCGAAAACAATGAGTACGTTCATAGAATCTGCTCTGATACAACCGCTATCATTTACCCTCAACCAGTACAATCCCGTAGTTGCAGCAAATATAGAGTCGTCGGTAGCGCCGTTACTCCATGTGTAAGAGTGGTTTGCTAAGTGTGGATAGGCGTTTCTTAGCGTATCCGGTATACCTCGGCAGTCGGCATAATCAGGCCCTATATTTACCAGAGGCACGCTAACGGTATGCACAGTCACAGTATCTCTACCAATACATACGCTACTGTCGGTTATAGGCATGAATGTTCCCGGCGTTGCGGGGTCGGGTACCATGCGGGTGAAATAATAGGTGCTATCAATGGTTAAAGAATACTTACCTGATTGGTATACATCCAGAAAGTGCGTTGTGTCGCCAGTACTCCATAAGAAACGGGATGCAGGGTAGTTTTGGGTTAGTCGCAATGTGTCGCCCAAACATATGTTGGTATCTCTTGTTGTAGTAAGCAAGTGTACTGGAATCGGAATTTTATAAATTACGATTGTGTCAGACATTTTACATCCATAAGGACGCGTCATGTTGAGGATGTAGGTAGTTCCACCAAAAAGAAGCGCCGGTGGATATACCGTATATGTAGTATCTGTAATCGTTGAGAAGCCTGTGCTCCATGTGTATACCGATCCTACAGTCTGTGGATTTGGACGAAGCATGATAGAGTCTGCGCATATGATCGTATCGTTTCCGAGCGTGAATTTTCTGAAATTAGGGTTGAAATTGTACAACTCAAGGCGTTCAACCTGAGACAACTGTCTGTTGTAAACAGCGATATCATCAATTTTACCATTAAAAGGATAAGCATTTGTAGAGTTGTTACCTACTGTAAAGATTGACCCAGAAATAGCGCTTAGCGGATTGAACGGAGAGATAAAGAAACCTACAGTAGCTCCATCGAGGTAGAAACGGTAGCTGTTTCCGTTTTTAACCAATACCAGATTGTGCCAGGTATTAAGGCTGCTGCCTAATGGAGAAGAACCAAGCCATGTGGTAAGAAACTTACCTACGCCGCCAAACATTACCGAAACACTGTCGCCGACACCCGGAGCTGCTCCGTTATCCATCACAAAACCAAAACCATTAGAACCGGGACCGGGCGTTAAAAAACCGTTATATAGAATTACTGAACGTTGCAGTGTGTAAGGATACATCCAAACAGAATAGGTAAAGTCGCCGCTTGTGCTTGTAGTTGGGAAAAACGTATTGTAGTGCATTTCGCTATTAACGCCATTGAACGAAAAGGCTGCATGCGAGAAGCCATAGCGATCCGTTGTATCGATAGCAGGTGTAGTTACTAATCCTGAATTGATCAGATCGCGACCTATAGGGCTGTGATCAATAGTGTCGTTACAGAAAGGATACCAAGCCATAAGGTTACCTACTACTCCGGTATCTGGTATTTGGTTTACCGCTACAAGTCTTGTTCTGTAACATCCGGTTGCTGCGAGGGTATAAGTTGCCGCTAATATACCTGTACCAACGCCGCGCAATAAGCCGGTTGTATATCCTATAGTCGCGAGCGTATTGTTACTTGTGGTCCAGTATCCACCTGCTACCGAGTCGTAAAGCGTAGCAGTGTCGCCGGGCGATATGGTAGCAACCGTAGAAATACCAGTAATAATAGAGGGCAGCGGATTTACTGTCATGCCAAATGCTGCAAAGCACCCAGTGCCCAGTGTGTACCTGATAAATACCGGGCTTCCGGCAGATACGCCTGTTACCAGGCCAGTTGAGGAGCCCACAGTGGCTATAGCAATGTTCGAACTTGACCAAGTGCCGCCGGGTGTACTGTCATTAAGCTGTATTGAGCTACCCTTGCATACTCTATTAGGACCGTAAATTGGCGTAGGAACAGGATTGACATTTACAACAGCAGTAACATAACTTGTAATAACTGTATAAGTAATGGTGGCAGAGCCTACAGCTATGCCTGTTGCTATACCTGTACCAGAGCCAATACTAACTATTCCAGGGTTGCTGCTTGACCAGGAACCGCCCGATGTTGCGTCAGAAAACGTAGAAATTGAGCCTTTGCAAATAGCGGGAGGACCAAAAATAGGGGACACCTGACCAAATGATACGTGCGAAAGTATTAAGACAGTCAGAAGGAATAGTAATTTTCTCATAAAAAAAGTATCAGGGCAATATAAAAAATAGAATACAAATATATAAAAGTTAAGCAAAAAGCTCCCTTTTTCTTTATTTTTTTCAACGCTACGCACTATTCAACTCTAATAACCCACTGTTGAAAAGCAGATTATATAGTCGATATTTTTATTTTCAACAACTGTGAATGCTGCTGTAAAGTATTCTTTAAAACAGCAGGGCAATATAATTTTGCTTCCAATCGCTAAAATACATGCAGACAGTCAACGATATTTAAATGGTTGGCAAAAAACGCCGTATTTTAATAAGAAAGTGGATTTTCAGATACTTTCCTGAATTCGCCCCATACTTCAGCCACTATATCTGCGGCGGGCTTAATATCATTTATCATACTGCTCACCTGTCCTATTTCCAGTTCCCCTTCTGTCAGATTACCTTCAAACATGCCTTGCTTAGCGCGCGCTCTCCCCAAAAGAAATTCGAGATCTGCAACTGATGCTCCATTCTTTTCAGCTTCGTATACGCGCTGATAAAATTCATTTTTTATCAGGCGCACCGGTGTTAGTTTCTTTAGCGTGAGAACGGTATCGCCTTCAGCTGCGGATACCACAGCTTCTTTAAATGCTTTGTGGCTCGACGCTTCGGGGGTACATACAAAACGACTACCCATTTGTACGCCTTCTGCGCCCAGCGCCATAACTGCATACATGGCTCTTCCTCCGCCTATGCCGCCAGCCGCTATAAGAGGAATTTTTATTGCCTCGCGCACCGCTGGTATCAGGCATAGCGTTGTCGTTTCTTCGCGGCCGTTGTGTCCGCCCGCCTCAAATCCTTCCGCTACCACGGCATCCACGCCGGCTTCTTCACATTTCTTAGCAAACTTGGCGCTCGACACCACATGCACTACCGTAATGCCATTTTCTTTTAGTTTTGCGGTCCAGGTTTTAGGATTGCCTGCTGATGTAAAAACAATAGGTACTCTTTGTTCTATAATTACCGCAATATGCTGGTCTATAGCCGGATACAACAGCGGTAGATTCACTGCAAATGGCTTATCGGTTGCTTGTTTACATTTAATAATATGCTCTTTCAGCGTTTCAGGATACATGCTTCCTGCGCCTATTATACCTAAACCTCCGGCATTGCTCACGGCCGACGCTAATTTCCAACCTGAGGCCCATATCATGCCTGCCTGAATTATAGGATATTGAATACCAAACAGTTTCGTTATTCTATTATTGAAACCGTGATCGGAAAATTTGCTTTCGAATAGCATCGGGATATACTGTTGTTTTAATGTTGGTATAAAATAAAGAATGGCCAACATGCAAAGAAAATTATTCTTTTGCAATTGCCGGCCATTCAATATTGTGTTCCATCTTAACTGTGCACACTTAATACACAGAGTTGTGTTTTTAAATGTGTAGCGATAGGCTTATATAATATTCGTGTTATTTAGACTCTAATCTTACTATAGGCACTATCATTTCCTCGAGTGACACTCCTCCATGCTGAAAGGTGTTGCGGTAATAATTTACAAAGTGGTTGTAGTTGTTGGGATAACAGAGGAATACATCGCCTTTTGCAAAAATGAATGTTGAGCTTACATTAGGGCGGGGTAGTCCGGCCAGTTTCGGGTCGCGGAATGCAAACACATCCTTTTCTTCAAATTGAAGATTCCTGCCGTGCTTGTAGCGTAGGTTGGTTGTTGTTGTTCTGTCGCCTATACACTTGCTGGGGGTTTTTACTCTAACGCTGCCATGGTCGGTAGTTATCAAAACCTGAATATTTTTATCGGCTATTTTCTTTAGCGCACGGTGTAGCGGCGAGTGTTCGAACCAGCTCACTGCAAGCGAGCGGTACGATATTTCGTCGCCGGCAAGTTCTTTAAGTACTTCCATTTCTGTGCGCGCATGCGAAAGCATGTCTACAAAGTTGTATACAATAACCGTCAGGTCGTTTTTCAGGCAGTTATGTATGTTATCTTCCATCGTTTTCGCATCGTCGTTGTTGGTTATTTTTATGTATTGCGACTTAAGATGGTCGAGCTTCAGATGCTTAAGTTGGTTGTTCAGGAAGGTTTGCTCATAGAGATTCTTTCCACCTTCTTCGTCATCATTTTTCCATTCCAGCGGAAAATGCGCTGCAATGTCTACGGGCAGCATACCTGCAAATATCGCATTTCGGCAGTATTGGGTGGCGGTAGGCAGTATGCTATAAAAAAGGTCGTCGTCTAATATTCTAAACGACTCTGTAATGATTCCCTGAAATGCTTTCCAGTGGTCAAGCCGTAAGTTGTCTATCACTACCAGAAATGTTGGCTTACCTTGTTTCAGGTGCGGCGCTATTTTTTGTTCAAACACTCTGTGCGATAACAGCGGTCCGGTTTTCCCGCCGTCTTTTATCCAGCTTGCGTAGTTTTTAGTGATGTATTTAAAGAACTCAGTGTTTGCTTCAGATTTTTGCGATTGCAGTATCTCCATCATTTCTTCACTATCGCTTTTCCCCATTTCCAGCTCCCAGTACACAAGTTTTTTGTATAGCTCCTTCCACTCTTCGTGGTTTGGGTTGTTACTCAAAGCCATAAAAAGGTTTCGGAAGTCTTGCTGATAGGCTATGGTTGTTTTTTCTGATACCAGTCGTTTGCTGTCCATTATTTTTTTAAGCGACAGCAACACCTGATTCGGGTTCACGGGTTTTATGAGGTAGTCAGATATCTGTCCGCCAATGGCGTCTTCCATAATGTCTTCCGCCTCGTTTTTAGTGATCATAACTACCGGCAAGTGTGGTAGCAATTCTTTTATGCGCGTCAGCGTTTCTAAGCCAGTCAGGCCGGGCATACTCTCGTCGAGCAACACTACATCTACTATTTTCTCTTTCAGCAACTCCAGCGCATCGTATCCATTGGTGAGCGGCGTTACCGAATAGCCTTTGTTTTTCAGGAAAAGAATTTGTGATTTAAGTGAATCTATTTCGTCGTCCACCCATAGTATTTCGCCTTGTGTGCTCATTGTTGTTAGCATGTTTTTTTGAGGTCAGATAAATTTAGTGCAAAAACGATAGCCTGTATGTATATGTTACTTTGTTTAACTCAATATTGGCAGGCGCTTTCGTTTGGAATAACGTCTGAATGCTGTTAGTATTGCACACAAAAAGTTAAACATCATGTCTGCTGCAATTGCAATAAGAAGAGCCGAACGAAACGACTGTGCAAGAATAATGGAACTTGTGCGCGAGCTGGCGCTGTATGAGCGCGCTCCGGAAGAAGTTACTGTTACTCTCGATCATTTTACTGAAAGCGGTTTCGGGGCAAATCCGGTTTGGTGGGCATTTGTGGCAGAGGTAAATGGCATAATCAATGGATTTGCGTTATACTATATTCGCTACTCCACATGGAAAGGTCAGCGCATGTACCTCGAAGATATATTGGTAACAGAAGCTGCGCGGGGTAAAGGTTTGGGGAGGCTGTTAATGGATGCGCTTATTGCGGAAGCGCGAGAAAAAAAGCTCAACGGCATTACCTGGCAGGTGCTCGACTGGAACGAACCGGCTTTGAATTTTTACAGGAAATTGGACGGCGTCAAATTTGATGGCGAATGGGTAAATGCAGCGTTAAGTATCGAGTAGCGTATGCTATTAATAGGTTTTGATAAGCCATGCCATGTCTGTGGGGCATTTGTAGGTTTTAAAGTGCCAGCTCATGGTCACCATTGCCATCAGGTATTGGTCTGAACTTGCTGTATTGCCCCGCTGCTTGTCTTTTCTACCCAGGGGAGTAGCGGCATTGAGCTCTACCGAGCGATCTTGCAACGCATAACCGGGAGAATTGGTGGTAACCGGAAATTTGTTTGAGCCTACATAGGTTGTACTTACATCGTCCATATAATCGGTAAGTGTAAGTCGGTCGGCTACTTCGATCGTCATGTTTACGCCGCCCTTTAGCCAAAACTTCACACCTACGCCGAGTGGAAAGCATGGGGCGAAGTTGGTGTATTTCCTGCTTTTATAGCCTACGTTTTGGCCTTCAGTACCTAGCGGGCGCAAATCGTATTCCTGCCCCTTGTATACAGTATACGGATTGTAGTAAAAGCCGCCTATACCCCCAGTCAGGTAGGGAGTAATGCGGTGTTCTTTATCGCCGGTAATGAAACTGAAAAAATTAAATTCGGACTGAAATGCTACTTCAATAATATTGCTCTGAAAATTCAGGTTGCGCTGTTTGCTATACAGGTCTGAGTTGAATTTATCGTCGTAACTGACGTGAGTGTAGTTGGCCACCAGCTTTACCGATATATATGGATTGATGTGGCGACGGGCATAAATACCATAGGCTCCTGAAATTGTTTTAAAACCGTAACTGTCATTGAGATCGCCAAAATACTGTGAACAGCCTAATGAAATACCAACTTCTGTTTTGGTAAAATAGGTTTGTGCTTGCGTTATAGAAAACCCAAGTAAAGCCAATAAAGTAAATACAACCGAGGAGGTTTTTTGCATACTGTACTATAACGAACCGATAACTACAATGACGCTGGACTACACCGAACGCTCTTGGAACGCCAAAAATAGCGTTTTATTGTGTTGTGCGCCAACTGAATGCTGCGCCATGAAGAAAAACAGTCTATTTTTTTACCCCCACTATCACATCCGACTCATCGTTGGTGCGCAGTACGGTGATGGGCTGGTGTGTTTTTTCTGAGTTTTTCAATAGTTCCAGATAGGCGGGGTTGGCATTGTTGGGTAGCTTGAAAAAACGCGCCGATTGAAGGAATATGACTGTGAAAAATGTTTCGTCCTTTGCTGCCGGACGTATTGCAGCGACCGTCATTTTAGTTTCCAATGGCTTTTTTTTCTTTTTTCGTTGCGCATATGCAGAGCAGGATTGAAGCCCGCTGACAAAAAGCAATAAGATCAGCAAACCTGTGCGGTAGGCTGATCTTAGTAGCTGATAAACTCTTGTATATTTTACGGACATGTTATTCTCATACTGTAGCTGGAAAGAGTGCTGTTTGTGGCGCTGTACGTCGGGTCGGTGCTAAATGTAAGACCAGAATAGCTCGACGGACTGTAAGACGCTGTTGGCTGAATATTGATCATGCTGACATTGGCAGTGCTGGAGCATGCAGGATTTTCCTGAAAATGCAACCAGGTAGACAGCAGCACGGGTTGATCGAACATAGCAGGGTCGAATACATAGGCTTTTACGCCTGTTGGGGTGTTTACGTTTACCAGTGGAGCCACATGATACCACCAGGTTACGCAGCAACCGCCCCATTTCAGCGCCTTAACGCTTAGCCTGTCGCTACCCACATTGGCAAAACTGAATATTTTATGCGTTGCGTAGTTGTAACGTTTGTTGATGATATAACACATTTTGTGGGCGCGGGCGTAGCAGCCGTCCTGACAATACTGAAACGAAATACACTGATCGATAGCGTACGGGCCGGGTAGGGCGCAGCACTGATGCGTAATGTAGTCGAACATAAGATTGGCGGTAGCCAGATCGGGGATGATATTGGTTAGGCCAGCGCTCGTCTTGTCTATCACGCCCAGCGCGTCGGCATTGTTTATTTCATCGGGGTTTACATGCGCCATGTCTACGCTACGTACTATGCCGGGTGTAGATAATACAGGAGTAGCGTTTTGCGCAGCGCTTTCCTGAGTAGACAGCGGCTCGGCGGCTTTCACGATGCCAGTCCATGCGTTGAACGTAATTTTTACACCAGACTTAGCCTCCAGCGCTCGCTCCAGTTTGGCTACGGCCGCAGCATCTGTTACCGAAAACAGTTCTGCCAGCTCGCAAAAAGCCACTTCATGTGTACGGCCGTCTTCTGCAAGGCGAATATTGGCTACTCTAACTATAGCGCTTTCGTCGGACGATGAAAGTCTGCTACCGGTAAGCAAGGGCGCTTTAGTGGTTTGGGCAATTGTTTCTTTTGGCGCTGCGGTATTAGGCGCGCTTTTGTTGCACGAGTTGATAAACGCCAGCAGACCGGCAGCCGCCAATGCGTATGCAGCTACTGTGCCGGTAACTTTTTTTCTGAATATAAAATTGCTCATCGCGAATGAATTAAAAATGCGCCATATACCCCAAACCGGGATCAGAACCCACACAAAATACAAAGGTTTTTGGTATTAGCAAAAATAATTTTCATGGTTTTTATTTTTGTTTTTGTTGCATAGGTATTCATATTTATTCTATCTTACAGAGCTTTTAGGTTTTTTAATCGACAATTTCCCGACAATGAAAAAGGTTCTTTCGCTGCTATTAACTGCTTGTTTGTATCAATCGGCTTTTGCGCAACACCCAATTACAGTACAAGATTGGAAGGGCGGACACACAACGCTGGTAAATGGCTTGCTGCAAGCCAACAACAGTAGCCGGACAGCGGCAAAAACAACATCTACCGGGAACAGACTGATAGCCCAAAGCACCCGAGACAATACACTTGGTACGCTTACCGATTCTTCGTCGTTCAAGTACACTACCTATCGCGGATCTACATACGATTATAGCAATCTTAACTATCCATTCAATTACCCCTACAATGCCTCGCCCATGTTCGACTACATGGGTACATTTACTAAACCACAGGTAATGTATGATACATGCCGCCATTGGCAGGTAGACCCCAATACGCTGGTGTATGGATATTTTTCTACAGGATGCGCAAACTATACGCCCGATAACAAACTGGATCAATTTACCATGCTTTGGGCCGACTCTGCATCTAAGAGTAATATGCGTTTTTTTAACACCTTCAATACGCTCAACGACATTACCCGCGCCGACCGCTATCGCTGGCGTTCTGGTGTGCTCGATAGCGGTTTCAGGCAGTTTTTTACCTACAATACGGCAAACAAACTTATTAAAGACAGCGTATATGAATACCACCTGGGCGTATGGCGCATTGCAGCAAAAACATTTTATACGTACGACCTATCTAACAACCTGACGCAAATAGACCACTACGTAAATACCACCGATACCTCTTTTCTGTTGCCGCTAATAGAGCAGCTTAAGTATGTGAACACCTATGACATGAGCAACAGGCTGGCAACAGTAGAAGCAAGTTATTACGACGGCACAACACTTGCGCCATACATAAGAGATACGTTTGCCTATACGGGCAGCTCTACGTTTCATACTGCATGGCGGCAGCATCAGTGGGATGCCATAAACAGATATTGGGCGCCCATGTTCAACATGACGAAAATACTGCTTGGCGGACAACCCGATACGGTATACATACAAGGTTTTGATAGTTTGCTGAATGCATGGGTGCCAGCCACCATGATAAAAATGAAATACAATTCGAATAACGACCCGGACACTATGCTGGATTACGAATTTAATTTTATAACTTTTCCTGCTACGCCCAATTTTACTACTGTTTATTACTACGAAACATTTACTTATTTTCTGAAAGAGGAGCCGCTCGCCGGTCTGGCTAAGAAGGCGTACATCTACCCGAACCCGGCTACAAATATACTGAGCATAGCCGCTGAACTGCCCGAACAAACGCCGGTAACTGTAACCGTTATGAACATAGCCGGACAAACAATAAGCAAACAGCAGTGTGCGTGGCGCAACGGCTTGCAACTACCTGTAGACTACCTTACTGCCGGTCAGTATTGGGTGTTGGTAAAAGATGCTGCCGGAAATGCAGTTGTCAGTCAGGCTTTTGTAAAGCAATAGCCGTAATAGAGCTGTGTATGGCTAATAGTTTGTATTTTCGGGTATGGCTTCTGTAGCTAACATATCTGTAATAAAAGTGGATGGCGGCAACCTGACTAATACCGCCGATGTGCTGGCCGTAGAAGAGCCGCTGGAAATAAGGCTGGAGTATGGGCCCAAAGCTAACCGGATAAGCAAAGTAATATCTGTGACTATGCGCACGCCCGGCGCCGACGAAGAACTGGCAACGGGATTTTTGTTTACCGAAGGCGTGATACTTACGCATGCAGACATAGACCACATAAATAAGTGCAAGCCGGGTAACGATAATGTGATTTGCGTATCGCTCACCGAACAGGCGGTACCCGTAGTGAGCAAGATAGACCGTAATTTTTACACTACGTCCAGTTGCGGCGTATGTGGTAAGGCGTCTATAGAGGCTGTGCGCACGGCATGCAATGTTCCAGACACATTCGATAATTTTCGTTTCCCGGCTTCGCTATTGGTTACTTTGCCAGATGCATTACGCAAAAGTCAGGATGTTTTTCAGCGCACCGGCGGATTGCATGCGTGCGCTTTATTCGATACTGACGGGCAAATCGTAATGCTGCGCGAAGACGTGGGCCGGCATAATGCGCTCGATAAACTGATAGGCGCTGCCCTGCAGCGGCAAATAGCGCCTCTTGACAATTATATATTGTTGCTAAGCGGACGTGCAAGTTTTGAACTGGTGCAAAAAGCTATTATGGCCGGAGTGAAAGTAGTGGCAGCAGTTGGGGCGCCATCGAGCCTGGCAGCCGAAATGGCCGAAGAATGGGGCATGACGCTGATAGGTTTTTTGCGCGGCGATAGGTTCAATATATATTCGGGCGCAGAAAGAATCGTAATTTAGCGCTATGAAAATCCGTATCAAGGGCAACTCTATACGTATCAGGTTATCTCGCACCGAGGTAAACAATTTTGGCGCATTAGGCTATATTGAAGAACATACCGAGTTTGGCCCCGCCACGCTTACCTACGCATTGCAATGCAGCAACGACATAGACGAATTGGGCGCTGCTTACGAAGCTAATAAAATAACAATGTATGTGCCGTTGTCCATGCTGAGCGAATGGGTAGCTACCGAAACCGTAGGGTACAATGGCGCGGTAGAACTGGGCGAGGGTAAAAAGCTGTCGCTACTGCTCGAGAAAGATTACCAATGCATAGACAATTCCTCCGAAGATCAGTCGGATAATTATATTAATCCGAATAAGGTGTGCTGATTTGGCATGATTGATTTTGTGAAAATTTTGTTCCAGATGGGTATACTGCTATCAACAAGCCTTTTTCATCAGTCAGGTATTTCTGAAAATTCCATTTTACTTCACTGTCTTTCAGGTTGTTGTATTTTTTGTTTGTCAGCCACTGGTATATTGGCGCCATGCCAGAGCCTACTACAGATATTTTGGCAGCCATAGGAAATGTGACGCCGTAGTTTTTTTGGCAAAAAGCGGCTATGTATCGCCAAGATTTGACAACTTTCTAAAAAGTTGTCAAATCTGAGTTTCGCAACAAAGAATCAGGCTAAGTACGGCAATGGTAAAATGCACTAAACCATACCGTTTGCAATTAGCCATCCCCCAAAAACTACAACGCCCCGAATGGTTTCATCTATAGCAGCTATCACTTCTGGACTTGCTGGTTTTGTTCCAGATGGGTATACAGCTATCAACTGGCCTTTTTCATCAATCAGGTATTTCTGAAAATTCCATTTTACTTCACTGTCTTTCAGGTTGTTGT
>CAZLPE010000054.1:0-3021 GCA_964561325.1 uncultured Flavipsychrobacter sp. | reverse complement strand
TAGTACAACAACGCTTAGAGTCATGTATAAAAGTTTTAGGCAACAAAGATAGCGGGATGGTATTGCTCGCTATTTGTAAATTTCAAATACCTGTATAGGTTGCATTTATTCCCACTCAATAGTAGCCGGCGGCTTTGAACTGATGTCATACACCACGCGATTTATGCCGCGCACACGGTTAATGATATCGTTCGATATACGCGCCAGCACATCGTAGGGTAGGTGGCACCAGTCGGCGGTCATACCGTCTACCGATGTTACTGCTCTTAGTGCGCAGGTGTATTCATATGTGCGCTCATCGCCCATTACGCCTACACTCTGCACGGGCAGCAATATTGCGCCAGCCTGCCACACCTGGTTGTAAAGTCCGTTGTCGCGCAGGTGCTGTATATATATAGCATCTGCTTCTTGCAGCATAGTTACTTTTTCTTCCGAAACAGGGCCTAAAATGCGGATACCCAAGCCGGGACCCGGGAAAGGATGACGGCCAATGAAAATATCGTCAATGCCCAACTCGCGACCCACGCGGCGAACCTCGTCTTTAAACAGCGCGCGCAGCGGCTCTATAAGCGAGAGGTGCATTATCTCGGGCAGTCCGCCCACATTGTGGTGCGACTTTATGGTGGCCGACGGACCATGAACCGACATAGACTCTATAACGTCGGGGTAAATGGTGCCCTGTCCCAGAAAGCTCACATCAGTAAGCTTTAGCGCCTCCTCGTGAAAGACTTCTATAAACAGACCGCCAATAATTTTTCTCTTTTTCTCCGGATCGGCAACATTCGCCAGCCCGTCGTAAAACCGCTTACGAGCATCTATGCCCTTGGTGTTTAGCCCCAAATGTTTGTATCCATCAAGCACCTGCTGAAACTCGCCCTTGCGGAGCAGGCCATTATCTACAAATATGCAATAAAGGTTGTCGCCAATAGCCTTGTGTATCAGGGTAGCCGCTACGGTGCTGTCTACGCCGCCGCTTAGCGCCATTACTACCTTTTTGTCTCCCGCCTGTTCTTTTATGCGGGCTACAGTTTCGGTAATGAATGCCGCGGGCGTCCAGTTTTGCAGGCAACTGCAAATATCTACCACAAAGTTTTTGAGCAACTGGCGACCGTCTACGCTATGTGTCACCTCTGGGTGAAACTGAATACCGTAAACGGTGTTTTTAGCAAAAGTGGCATCGGTTTTAAATGCCGCTACCGGAATGTTATCTGTACGGGCAATTACGGTAAAATGCTCCGGTACGCGCTTTATGGTGTCGGCATGGCTCATCCATACCTGCGACCCCTGACCAATTGTTGCAAACAGTTTATCGTCGTTCACATCTTGCAGGTGCGCACGGCCATACTCGCGGTGCGTTGAGTTGCCCACTTCTCCGCCCGATAGCTTAGCCAGCAGTTGCGCGCCATAGCATATAGCCAGCACGGGTAGCCTGTTGGCTATCGTAGCGATATCCACAATGGGCGCCTTGGCGTCGTTTACCGAAAACGGGCTGCCGGAAAGTATCACGCCCTTCAGCGACTCGTCGTACTGTATAGGCTTGGTGCAGGGTTGTATTTCGCAATACACATTCAGCTCGCGAATGTTGCGCGCTATGAGCTGGGTAAATTGCGACCCAAAATCGAGTATCAGTATTTTATCGTTCATCCGTTATTGGTATTACCTTAATTTATGAACGCTTAACGAACATAAAGTCCGTTAAGCGTTCGGTATTTTTTGTGCAAAATATCGGCGCAGTCCAGAGGCTTAAGCCTGACCCGGAGGCACATTCAGGTTGAAAGGAGCATTTGTAGGCTCCTGATCCTTGATAATGCCATACTGAGTTTCAAAGCGTTTCACATTATCTATAAGGGCGCGCATTAGGCGTTTAGCGTGTTGCGGCGTCATTACCATACGCGACTTTACTTTAGCCTTTGGTACATTGGGCATAACGTTTACGAAGTCGATAACGAATTCTGCAAACGAATGCGTAATAATAGCCAAGTTGGCATACTGGCCATCAGCCATTTCTTCTGTTAGTTCGATGTTTAACTGCTGTTCCGGGGTTATTTGTTGATCTGCCATAGATTATTTGTTTTAAATCAGGATGCGAATTTAGGCTAATTTGGCTAAAAGGCAGGATCTGTAATTAGATAATTGTGCAAAAATAAATGCAACATTGTTAAAAGTTGTGTTTTACGCTTATTCATGCGTCTTGCAGTCCGTTTGATGCCTGTTTTTCGGTTATTCGCTGTTTTGCGCTATTTTTGAAACCTTATGCGCTGGTATCTACCTGTATTATTGTTTGCTCTGCTGCTTGGCTCGTGCCGGCCCTATGTTTTTCCGCCCAAGCCGCCGGGTTATTTCCGTATAGACACGCCAGCTTTTCATGAGTACAAGGTTTTCGACAGACCCGGGTATCCCTACACATTTGAATATCCCGTTTTTGCTACTATAGAAAATGATACCGTGTTTATGGGCGAGAAAGCCGATAACCCCTACTGGATAAATGTAGTAATGCCCGGTCTGAATGCAGTGATCAACATTACATACAGGGCTATATCGCCGCAATACCCCTATGCAAAACTGGTAGAGGATGCCTACGGACTATCGTTTTTTCATCACGAAAAGGCCGACTACATAGAGCCGCAGGGATATACCAATATGTATGGCGTTAGCGGTATATTATATGTAGTGGGTGGCAACACCGCATCGCGGTATCAGTTTACAGCTACAGATACAGTAAGGAACTTTGTGCGCGGCGCACTCTACTTCGACGTAACGCCCAATGCCGACTCGCTGAAACCAGCCACCGATTTTCTGGAAAAAGACATACAGCATATGCTGCTGACGCTAAAATGGAGATAAGACATTAAATATAGCTGCCCGGGCAATTTTGTGTTGTACAGCTATTGTTTTATTCCTACTTTTGCGCCCTGATAAAGAGCAATACTTTTCAACGGCGGTCTCATAGTTCAATGGATAGAATAGAAGTTTCCTAAACTTTAGATCCAAGTTCGATTCTTGGTGAGACCACAAAATATA
>CAZLPE010000053.1:2680-25100 GCA_964561325.1 uncultured Flavipsychrobacter sp. | reverse complement strand
AAAAACACCGGGGCGCCCCTCTATCGGGCAGTCAATAATTATTACTACATATACTTCTTTACCTGTAGTATCAAAGCTCCGCTTTCAGTCGCTTTATGCTACTTTTATAGTCGGGGCCGGCGTCTTGCATTCGGCCGTAGTAGGCTTCGTTTGCTATTATGGCTGCTATGGCTTTGCGCACGGTTTTGGGCGGCGCTTGTAGGTATTCGGCCAGGGTGTTTATGTCCAGTTTACCGCTTAGCCTACCGGTATAATTCAAAAGCATATCGGCCATCCAGTCGTCCACTTTGTAGGCTTCTGCAGTATCTGCGGCGGCTGTTTGCACATTCTGTGCGTCTATAATATCCTGCAGCCCGTTCTTTATTGTGTTCTTTATCGTGTTCGTCAGGCTATATTTTACGTGCTGTTTTATTTTCCTGTATTCCGCTTTAGCCATTTGTTTCAGCGGGCCGTCCAGCGTATCGGGGCGATACGTTGTCCATAGCGTATCGGTGTACAGGCGCGTGGCTATTTTGTCGGCTATGCTTCCATCTGCTATTATTTCTTCGTTCTGGCTGGTGGCCCGCACTATAGCGCGCATACCCGCCAGTAGCATGCAGGGGGCCTTTACGGTAATGGCGGGTAATACATGGCCGTAGTGTTTTGCCGCCATTATTTGCAGCGCCTGCACATCCGGACAATCGTTGCCCAGTATATGCCCCAGATTTTCTACAACGGTCTGGTATAGCGTATCGGGCGACGATTTTGGATTCAGAAAATACACATAGGCCGCAAGCAGCGCCAGCATAGGGTTATACCACTTATCGTTTACAAAAGCGTTTAGCTCCTGCGGCGGAAAGTAATAGATACCGTTTTGCATTTTTTGCACCGCTCCCTCTATCACCGCATTGTTATGGCTAAACGCATAATAGTCGGTAGGATTATTGATGGCTATACGCGCCGATGCAAACAGCGGTTCGCTGCCAAACATCATAAACAGTTGCGTTTGCCAGCCGTTGGCCACATACAAAGGTATTTCGCGGTTGGCGCCCTTGCCTTCATAGCTCAGGTAGTACACCCCCGGCGCCAGCGCAGCCTGAAAAGCCATCCAGCCATAGGCTATATCTTGCGCTATATGCGGCGGCCTTAGTAGCGCCAGTCGTTTGCGGTCGGGGCCCAGCAACGAGAACCCCTTACCGAGGCTGCGTCGGCGCTTGTTGTTTACAGCGCTGGCCGTATGATCGAGATAGCGAAAAAACAGCAGCAGCGAGCTATTGCCGGCAGCGCTTACCGGCAGCAACCGTTTATGGCAGGTAACCTCGGTAGCATACTTTTTTACCTGGTCGCTATAATATTCGTGGGTAGAGCTAAAGTTAGCAGCCACTACAGCCGATACTATCGGCGGCGTATGCAGTGTCACATCTGTTTTGTCGCGGTCCAGCGTCACATATTGTTCTTCTACACCCTCGTTCAGGCGCAACGTTATATGATACAGCCCCTTGGGCAGTTCTGCCGTCAGGCGGTGGTAGCCCTTCGCCACCTGTTCCATATAGCCATTTTCTATGCTCAGATGGGCAAACTCCTCCATCAGTCCCGATGCGCGCACCTCCAGTTTATACAGTTGTTTATCAGAAGTCATAGTTTTTGGTTTGTGCTTGAGCAGATACGTTGATTACAATATATTCTTCCCTTCCGGTAGTTGTGTCGGCTATTGTGTACACGCCCTTTGTCAGGCGCAGTACCCATGCTTCGCCCGCGGCTGCATGACCTTGCCGCACGGGGTCGAGCGATGGGTCGGACAGCAGGTAGTCGCCTTCGGCCTTAAACCGCAGCGTTAGCTCGGTGGTCTGCACCGCCCGTTTAAAAATAACCGGATTGAACGGCTTGGCCGGACTACCCTTAAAGTAGAAGTTGGCCGACTGCCGCTGGTTGTTATTTTTTGCACGGTCTTCTGTGCCTTTCTTCACAAAGTTCACCAGCAACTCCACGGTTATTTCGCCCTTATTGTTGGTAGCGCCGCCTTTCAGGCCGGCCAGCAATGCCTGCGTAAAATGTCCGGTTATCAGCGCATTTCCGTCTGCCCCCGGCGCTTCGTATGCAGGATTCTCAAACTCGGAGGCAAACAAGGCCAGCGCCATTGTAACGCCGCCGCCGGGGCGGGGCCACCCCAACATAGGCTGCGTAGGTATAGCGTTTATCTTACGGTCGCGACAGCAATCGAAAAACAAGAACACATCTTCAAACAAATCCGACTCTACTATCAGATCGAAATAACTTTTAGACGATAACGCCGCATTGCGAAACCTGTTCGACCACTTAGGCAGGCACAGCCCGTTAATATCCCACTTAGCCCCAAACCCATGACCAGAGAAGTAAAAATACAATCTACGAAAACCCTTCGCTGTTCCTTTGGTAAATATTTCGTCGAGGGCAGCGTCTACATCGTCTTGCAGCGGCCTAAAGGGTTGCGACCTGGGGTCGGAGGGTATAAAGAAACAATTGCCCTCCGGCAAATTACCGCCGCCGGCGTCCAGCAGCCAGTCTTTAAACATCTGCGCATCGGTTAGCGGACCATTCAGGGGCGTTAGCTCCATATAGTCGTTTATGCCTATCACTATGGCATAGTCTTTCTCGTTGTTTGCCGCCGGTTGTTGTACCGGCGGCGTGCTTACATCAGGCATAGGTTTTATTTTAAGATCTCTACAATACTATCTAGCGTAGGCTCAGACTCGTTGTCGAAGTTGCCATGCTTGGTCGCCTTGCTTCTAAAACCAGCAGGCGCATCATCGTCGGTTACAGAAAACACTGCATGGCCGGGCAGGTCCATATAGGCTATAATATCATTGAGCATACCCTCGTTCTGGTAGGGCGACTGACCAAACAGATACCGCTGCATACCCAGTATGCGGGCGTCGTTTTCGTCGCGCTCCAATATGCCCGATATCAGGTACAGCAGCGAGCGCGTATATATGGGCGAAAACAAGCGGTCTTTTATCTCATTTTCCTCCTTCATGGTAAACATGCGGAAGGTCTGAAAACTGTTTTTGTTGGCCAGTACCGTATCGTGAAACAGATCTGAACGACAAGCCGGAGCCATAAATACTATATGTCTTATTTGTGCGGCGCAGCCGGCGGCAAGGTATTGGGTAAGGAAATGACAAATAACAATAGAGCCCGCCGAGTGACCTATCAGGTCTACCGTTACTCCGGCATTCGCATCGGCATAAGCTTTCAGTTTAGCCAGCAGGTAGCGGCCTGCATGCTGGTCGGCGCCCGTAGTTCCGGGTTCGTCGGCAGCCCACATTTCCTCGGCTTTTTCCTTCATGCTGCCCCACAGCCATACGCCCAGATCGTCCATATACAGCTCGCGCAGCAGCTCTTCTATTATGGTGGGGTAAAAGCCGTGGTCGTGACCGCCGAGGTGGCGTTTTATTACCCTGATCACTATAGCCGCCGCCGACTTTATCAACTTCACAGCCGAAAACAGGCCGCGTGCGCCGTTGGCTGGCACGTCGGCTACCTTTGCCACATTCAGCAAATTGCCTTCTGCCGTAGTATCCAGCATCTTCAGCGCCTGCTCCAGGTCTTCGCCGTCGCTGATTTCAAACTCTATGCTGGCCATTATTTCATCATTCAGGGCTTTCTCGTCGCCTGTTGTAATGGTGGCCGAGCGTTTACCCACATTAACCACAACATCGTCAAAGGGCGCCTCTGCGTTCATTTCGGTGCGTATCTCGGTATAGCTCATGCCGCCCACCCCGCGCGCGCCGGTAAGGCTGGGCACATCAATGCCCAGTTTATCGCCGGCCACTTTTATCAGCTTTTCAAGCAGTTTCTTGAAGAATGCAGTTTTGTATATATCATCCAGATTTTGCCCTATGGTTTCAAACAGACCCGTCTCCCATATAAACGATATGGGGTGCACATCGGTACCGCCGGTAAGCAGTGGCGTGATGTGCTCAGCGGTTTTCATACCCGACTTGGCGCTTACCAGGCCGCCATGAAAGTAGAGGGCTATTTTCTTCTTACCATTGGCTTGCAGATGCGCAAACAGTGCATCCACATCGGCCGGCGTGGTGTCATATTCACTGTTGCCCGAAGGGCGAAATGTTCCGTTTTTGCCTACGTTTACGTAGTTGAGTTTTGAAAGTGTCATGATGTTTGTTTTTAACGATGATTGTATTAGCGGTTATATTCGGTAGTGTTTAGCGTTACTTGGTTCGTTTTATGTTTACGGTTATTATACCGCGGTTGTTGCCATAGGCCCCGGGGGCGTCGTTGGCAAAAAAATAGAGCGCTCCGGTTTTGTTAATGGGTAGTGTTTTGCGGGAGCCTATGGCAAAGCCGCCAAAGGTTTTGGCGTAAGCGGCGCAAAGGCAAAAACACTTTACCCCGCGCACCCTGAGCCCCGCCATCCAGGCAAGCGCATTAGTAATACCATCGGGCGTGGAGGGCAGATACCAGTCTACCCAACACTCTTCGGGATGACAAGAAAACGTATATTCCTCACCATCCTCCACCCATAACTGATCTTCCGAATCGGGCTGACTGGCTATTACCCTCAGGGCAATGGTTTCGTTGAGGCGTGCAGTGTATATCATGGCATATTTTTGAGGGCAGCGATATCAAAACCATTTTTTCATAAACTCATTGGCATTATCGTAAAATATGCGGTTCACTATTTCTGCCGGCGATAGCTGATTGTAGGCGCGCAGTTTTTTACCGCGGTCGGCCATATAGTTGTAGGCATAACGCTCCAGATATTGCAGCAGATCTTCAAAAGTTTCGGCGGTCAGGTAGCCGTTCAGCGGATTGATGATACCGTCGTAATCGCTGCCTATGGCCATACACTCCCACGCAAAAAGGTCGTGGCGGTCGAGCAACTCCGCCACATGCTGCACCTGATTCCAGAGCAGCTCGGCGCGGTAGTGGCGTATCTTGTTCATAAAGGCCGAGTGCTTGGTATTCTTCAGGGTTGCCACGCTGGCTATACGCCGCTCATCAAGCTGAAACCCGAATATGCCGCCCGTTTTAGCTACCATTACTATTTCGTTGTCGTAAAGGTTTATGTCTTCTGCCAGCAGCTTGTAGGCGGTGTCTTTGCCATCGGCCACAGGCTCTGCCGCCGACCGCAACCCATTGGCGGCTCCATGACTCACTATCACCGGTATTTTTTCTGCGGCATACTCGGTAGTTAGCATTTCGAAATAGCGTGCGCGCGACGCTGCGCTCATATGCTTAATGTCTATGTATATTCGTTTGCCTACCGAGGCATCCAGCGCATGGCGCACTATCTGCTCGCCCAGCGCGGTAAAGCCTGTATTTATACCTTCCTGCTGGTTGCAGGTATTGCCCGCTATACCGGTTAGGCTGCGGGCGTGGCCGCACAGATGGTTGTAGAAATGGTGCGCCACAGTAACAAAAAACGGCGGGTGATCCCAGTTTTTTAGCGCCGTCATATTGTCAATCATCGTTGCGGCTACCGGCGGCGCATCAATGTTGGTGTTCAGTACATGCAGCCCCTCTATGGTCATCACCACAAATATTACGCCCTGGTCGGCGGGATGTTGTTGCGTATACCGCTCAATATCGACATAGCTGCGCACCATAATGTATTTACAATCGCCGGCCGATGTGCGTATCGTGGCGCCGTGCAGTTGCTTATAATAGTCGTACTCGCGGCATACATCGTCGTAATAATTGGTGATGCCCTGCAAGTAGTTTATCCGGCGGCGACCTACGCTGGTGATGAAATCGTTGGCCAGGTCGCTGAGGTTGCCGTCGCCCAACTCGTTGTAAAAAAAGCCGCGCTCTATAGGGTATAGCGATACGCATACCACCCGCACGCCGGCATAGGCCAGCGTGGTAAAGTCCGACTGTCGAAACTTAACAATGCCGCCAACGCCCTGTATTGCTTTATCGGCAAGGGTTGGCGGGTCGTAATACCAAACGCTGTGTTTGTGGTTGCGGTTGTTGGCGCTGTTGCGACCCACCGGCATCAGATCAAAACTTTTTCCATACGGCTTTAGCTGCGGATGGCAATGCAGATCTATAAAATACTGAGGCATAAAGGGAGTGTTTAAATAGTGAGTGATAAATAGCGCAACTAAAAAAGTTGAAATATTACTGCAAATTAGTCATCGTTTCACATATATAAAAGGGTATTAATCCCGTATTTTCTATTTGTGGAAAACAACTTTCCGAACTGATCGATGTGAAAAACTGGAGCAATACGCGGGAGCAATGAGGGTTTTTGACACTATAAATAATGTATTAGCAATAGTGTCTGGGGCTTATCTTTGGCATAAATTTATCATATGCCGCGCCCCAAACTAAACATACCGCTCACTGCAACCGATAAGATAGTAGAAGCTTTAGGTTGGGCTGTGGTTATAGCCTTATGGGCGCTGGCTACATACAGTCTTGCGCGCCTACCCAATACTATACCTACCCACTTCAGCGCCTCGGGCACACCCGATGGCTACGGCGATAAGTATATGCTGCTCACGCTGCCGCTTATAGCCACAGTATTGTTTTCAGCTATTACCGTGCTCGGCAGGTTTCCGCATGTGTTCAACTACCCCACCCAGATTACCGCCGAAAATGCCCTTCGGCAATACACCGCCGCCACGCGCTTGCTGCGGTACCTGAAACTGATAGTGGCGGTGATTTTCTTTGCTATAGCGCAGCAAACCATTGCCACAGCTACCGGAGGTTCGTCAGGATTGGGTGCGTGGTTTTTGCCCATTACCCTGGCGGGTATATTGGGTATTGTAGCTACAGGCGTTGTTAAAATGATGCGGGCAAAGTAACGGGGCAGTAAATTGCTACCTCCCCACCTTTTCCAGCGGCACACATACTATTTTCGGTAGCATGTAATAAATTGCAGCAAATACAGCGTTTGTTTATGCAATTTCCTCAAAAACATACTGCCGCCGGCACTACAATATTTACGGTTATGAGCGCCTTGGCGCAGCAATACAATGCGATCAATCTGTCGCAGGGGTTTCCGGATTTTGCTATAGACGAACGTTTGGCGGCCCTGCTGGGCGAGGCGGCGCGCACGGGCTTCAATCAGTATGCGCCCATGGCCGGCCTCCCTGCCTTGCGACAAGCCATAGCTGCCAACTTTGCCCAACGCTACGGCCTGACCGTAGACGCTGATAACGAAATAACCGTAACGCCCGGCGCTACCTATGCCATATACGCCGCCTTTACCGCTGTGCTGCAGCCCGGCGACGAGGTGATTGTACCCGAACCGGCCTACGACAGCTACATACCCAATATAGAAATGAACGGCGCCCGCGTGGTGCCGGTAGCGCTGGAGGCCCCAACATTTGCCATTGACTGGAACAAGATGCGCGACGCCATAACGCCCCGCACCCGAGCCATCATCATCAACACTCCGCACAACCCTACGGGCGCTATATGGGCTAAGTCGGACTGGGACGAGCTGGCCAATCTGGTGCGCGACACCAACATTGTGGTGCTTAGCGACGAGGTGTATGAGCAACTGGTGTTCGACGGCGAACGCCACTACAGCGTGCTGGAGCATGCCGAGCTGCGCGAGCGCAGCTTTGCGCTGTATAGTTTTGGCAAGGTGTTCAACAATACCGGCTGGAAGATAGGCTACTGCATTGCGCCGCCTGCATACACGCAGGCATTCAGGCGCATACATCAGTTTTTATCGTTTACGGTCAACACTCCGGGCCAATACGCGCTGGCGCACCACCTGGCCAACGAAACCAGCCCCACCGTAGGCGCGCTGATGCAACAAAAACGCGATTATTTCCTCAATCTCCTTCGCGACACCCCGTTTACTATACATCAGCCGGCCCGCGGCAGCTATTTCCAGATAGCCAGCTACGAGCGCATCAGCAACCTGCCCGATATGGAGTTTGCCCACTGGCTCACCGAGCGCCATGGCGTGGCCACCATACCCGTAAGCGCATTTTACAGCAATAAAAAAGACGATAAGCTCATCCGCTTCTGCTTTGCCAAAAAAGAAGAAACCCTTGCCGATGCCGTTAATAGGTTGCGAGGCATAGAAACGATCAGTTAATAGCTGCCAGAGGGTATGGAGCGCATAGCTGCGGTAGCGCAGTACATTTCCTTGAAGGTATTTTTACCCAAATTTGCGGAGCCTTAACACCTAAATCCCGCAAGGGAAACGTATTTTTGCAGCATTCCCCGAAACCCGGGCTTTCTTTGGCTATAAACCATTGATTGTCAAACTATTGCAAAACATTTTTCATCAGACGCTTTTTGGCTGTTCCGGCGGCGCGGGCTTCTGCTCCGGTTCGCTCCGGATTGCCTTTGTATATACTGGTTGGTTTTGCCCGGTGGGCATGGGCGCATATTGTTGTAAGAATATAAAAAGTTATTTTAATGAAAAGATATTTACTGCTTTTACTACCTGCATTACTATTAGTGAGTAGCGCTGCAATAGGTCAGGAAGGGTATGCCGAGCGCGTAAAAAAATATATAGACCAATACTACGAACTGGCCATAGCCGAACAACGGAATGCCGGCATACCGGCATGTATAACGCTGGGACAGGGTATACTGGAAACCGAAGCCGGCGCCAGCGAACTGGTTACCAAGGCCAACAATCACTTTGGTATCAAGTGCCTGAACGGCTGGACAGGCGAAACCTTTAACCACAACGACGACAAGCCAAACGAATGTTTTAAAAAATACAGCAGCGCCACCGAGTCGTTTCGCGATCACTCAGAGCATCTACGCAGAAATCCACGCTACAAATCGTGCTTTGCCTGTTCGTCTACCGACTATGCATCATGGGCCAATGGGCTGAAAAAATGCGGCTATGCCACCAATCCGCAATATGCGCGCACGCTCATAAAAATCATTGAAGATTTTAAACTTCAAGAATATACCTACATGGCTATGGACTCGTCGGTAAAAATAACCGGCCTGCCCAAAAACGATGTAGCAACCGTAGCGCAGGAAGAAACCACAACCGATGTAGCCGCTGCCGACAGCGGAGCGCAGACCGCCGCCTTCGACACTACTAATGTAGAAGACATAGCCGCAATTCTAAAATCGAGAAACCATGTAGATAGCAGCAAAATAATAACTGTAAACGGTATGAAGGCGTTTTATGCGCTGCAAGGCGAAATGCTGCTGCCCTATGCTATGAAATATAATGTACGCTACTCGCGCCTGCTGGAAATGAACGACCTGCCCGACGCGCCGCTGCCCTACAGCATGAATGTGTATCTGGAAAAGAAACTGACCTATGGCATAAACGAAACCCATACGGTTATAGATGGCGAAACATTGTTTATGATATCGCAAAACGAGGGCGTACAACTGAAAAAAATAATGGCCCTCAACATGCTGGCGCCAAACGAAGAACCTATGCCCGGCGTTGTGCTGGAGTTGCAAAAACCTGCCGCCGTAAAACCCGAAGTGCGTATACTGGAGCGCAAGGCGCATAAAGTAAACTCTATAATGACGGCCACCACTACCGACCCGCGCGACGGAGCCGGATACATAACCATAAACCGCAACAAAACGGGGGCTAAAGAACCCCAAAAAGCGGCCACCGAAAAAGTAGCCGACAATACTGCTAAGCCCGACAAACCACAAACCATAAACATATACAACAACAAGCCGCCGGCAACAGCCGTTGTAGAAGAACCAGCCGAAGACACTACCGAACAACGCGAACTGACCAGCCTGAAAGCAAATCTGGATCGCGAAGTATACGTGCCCGAGCGTAAGAAAACAACTCCGGAACCAAAGCTGGTGGCCGACGATAACGAAGAATACTATACGGTGCAAAAAGGCGAAACAGCATCGGCTATAGCGCGCAAAAACAACATTACCGTTAAGCAGCTAACAAGCTGGAACACCATTGAGGCCGACAAGATCCGCCCCGGTCAGCGGCTGTTGGTGCGCAACGGCAAGCAACCCGTAGCCGTAGAGAAAACCGAACCTGTATATACGCCGCAACCACAGCCTGCGCAGGAAGCTGCCGCTACCGACAAGTATTATAAAGTGCAGCGCGGCGATAATGTAGGGGTAATAGCGCGCAAAAACCACATTACCGTAAAACAGCTGCTGGCATGGAACGACATAGAGGCAGACAAAATAAAGGCCGGACAAAAACTACTTGTGCAAAACCCCGCCATAGCCGCCGCCACAAAACCAGTGAAACCCCAGCCTAAAGCCGAGCCTAAGGAAGAGCCTGCGGCTGAGGAAGAAACAACTGCCGGAACAGGCGCCGCTCAGTATACCGTAGGACGTGGCGAAACCGTATCGGCAATAGCGCGCAAAAACCATATTACTGTAAAACAGCTGCTGGTATGGAACGGCATAGAAGCCGATAAGATAAAGGCCGGACAAAAGCTATGGGTGCAAAACCCTGCCGGAGTTAAAACGGAAAAACCAACCGCTAAGGCCGCCACAACCGTGCCTACCGAAGAGGAAGCCGCTGAGGCTCCCGCAGCTGCAGGCAACGGATACTACACTGTTGGCCGCGGCGAAACAGTGTCTGCCATAGCGCGCAAAAACCATATCACCGTAAAGCAACTGCTGGCATGGAACGGCATAGAAGCAGATAAAATAAAAGCCGGACAAAAATTGCGCGTGAGCGCCGCTGCCGGCAAAATGCAAGACGAAGATGCGCCCGCAAAACCTACCGCCGAGCAAAAGCCTTGGAAACCGGGTGCGCAGGCTACAAAGTACTATGTAGTAAAACCGGGAGAAACGGTATCGTCTATAGCGCAGAAAAACCACATTACCGTAAAGCAATTGCTGAAGTGGAACGATATTGACCCAAAGAGAATACGCGATGGCAAAAAGCTGCGCGTATCGCAATAAAACAACCAAACGCCATGACCGAAATACAGATTCATGACAAGGTATTTGTACCTTTTATAAACAAGGCCCGCATAGACGAACGCATAGCTGCCGTGGCAGCAGCCATAAACGCCGACTATGCCGGCAAGCGTCCGTTAATATTGGGTATACTGAATGGCTCGTTTGTATTTGCCGCAGACCTGTTCAGAAACCTGACGATCGAAGCCGAGATTTCATTTATAAAACTGGCCTCTTACAAGGGCGTATCGTCGAGCGGAAATGTTATAACGGCAATAGGTCTGGAAGAAAACCTGAATGGCCGTCACGTAATTATTGTAGAAGATATAATAGATACCGGTAAAACGCTGCATACGTTTTTGCCCGACCTGCAACTGCGTCAGCCGGCGTCTGTGGCTATTGCCACATTTCTCACCAAGCCTTCGGCGCTGAAGTATGATGTGAAAGCTGCCTATTGCGCATTTGAGATAGAAAATAAATTTGTAGTAGGTTACGGTCTCGACTACGACGGCCTAGGTCGCAACATTCCAGAACTGTATATATTGAAAGACTGATAAGTTCGCTGTAGGTTGATCAACCTTTTAGTTCATCCTCAATACGCAATTATGAAAACAAATAGGCTCCTGCTCCTTGCTTTGTGGTTGCTGCCCTCGTGCCGCAGCGCATGGCACGAAGACAATAAAGTAGCCTTCAGGCGGGCGTGTATGGAGGATGCATACGAATGGGCGGGCAGCCCTGCGCGGGCAGCCTCCTACTGCGACTGCGTAATAGGCAAAATGGCCTTCGACAAAGAAGAGGACGCCCTGATAAGGGTAGCGGCCTTGGTAAAAGACACAGCGCTGCTACAGTGCAAAACCGATACGCTGAAGTGAGTTCAGAACACAAAAAAGCCGGGCAATGTTCTTGACCCGGCTATTTTATTAAAGCAATCGTATTGCTTACATTGTTTTTTTAGGAGCTTCTGCTTTTTTCTCAGCGCCGCCTTCAGTTTTGTCTGCGTCTTTTTTGCAATGTTTTTTGTCTTTGCAGCAAGCAGCAGTTTCTTTAGAGCATTTTTCGCCTTTTTTCTTGCAGCATGATTTTTCTTGAGCAAACGCGCCACCAGCAACCATCATACCAGCAACGAGCAATAAAGTGAGTTTTTTCATTGTTTTAGATTTAGAATACAAAGATAATGAACAATAGCTTAATGTAGTCTTAATATTTAGCAGCTATTTTTTACTTCATGTGCGACACCACAGTAACGCCGCCCTGCACTACCTGACCTATGCTCACATCTACTTTAGAGCCCAGCGGCAAGTAGATATCTACCCGCGACCCGAACCGGATGAAGCCAAATTCGTCGTTCTGCTTTACCTTATCGCCTTCTTTTACATAGTAGCATATGCGACGCGCCAGTGCGCCCGCTATCTGGCGCAGCAATATTTCGCCTTTAGCATTGCCCAACACCAGCGTAGTGCGTTCGTTTTCGGTGCTCGATTTTGGATGCCATGCCACCAGATACTTGCCGGGATGGTATTTCATGTATTTCACTATGCCGCTAATAGGGTTGCGGTTTACGTGCACATTTATAGGCGACATAAATATGGATACCTGCAAGCGTTTGTCTTTAAAGTATTCGGGCTCAAAGGTTTCTTCTATCACCACTACCTTTCCATCGGCGGGGGCTATTATTTTGCCTTCATCAAAGGTGTGGGTCCGGTTGGGCAGCCTGAAGAAAGCCACCACCCAAAACCATAATAAAAACAACACTACCGCCAGCAGCAGCGACACTGCAAGCCATGGTATGTACAGAATGGCTAAAAAACCAAGGCCATAGCACAGTACCGTAGCTATACCTATATATTTAAATCCTTCGCGATGTAATTTCATATTTTTTTTGCAATTGGGCGCAAAGGTAGTGTTTTCGGGCTAAGTAGCATAGGCGGGGTGTAGCGGTGAAAATTATTGGGAGTAGTTATCTCATTTAGTATGCATTGTCAAAATTTATTCAAAGATATTCGCATGTACGTATATATTACGTACATTTGTCTTGCTAACTTGATTGTCGCTTTCATGTATCACGCAAGGCAAGGTCGGTTAACTACCAATATTTATGTTAAAGTAACGAACTACCATAATACTCATAACAAACAAAACGAATCGAAATGCGAACAATAATTAACGACCGAATTGACGTCCGAATCAGCAAGGAACAAAAGGAGTTAATTAGGTATGCATCCGAATTGAGAGGATTTAAAAGCTTAACCGAATTTATTGTATTTTCTATAAACAAAGAGGCGAACGAAATCATTAACGAACACAGCCAAATCTTAAAAAGTATAGAAGATAAGAAGATTTTTTTGGAAGCAATATTAAACCCTTCAAGTCCGAATGCTAACCTCAAGAAAGCTCAATTAAATTATTTAAAATTTACTAATTCAAATGGCGTTGACAATTCAGGTACTTGAGAAAAAGCATGAAAAAAGCAGATTCGATTGTGGCTATGAGTTGCTGAATAATTACATAATAAAGCAAGCAAAGCAGGACGTTAACAGAGATTTATCAGCATGTTTTGTATTGGCAGATGATGATAATATTGTTAAGGGATATTACACTTTGTCGGCCAATTCAATTATCAGAGCGAATTTCCCCGATGAATTAGTAAAGAAATTGCCACCAAGTTATGGCGATCTTCCTACGATATTATTGGGGCGGCTTGCTATTGATAACTCACTAAAAGGAAAGGGATTTGGCGCGATTATGTTATTAGACGCGTTGAACAGAAGTTTGAAAATTGCAGAAAGTGTAGGAACGATTGCCGTAGTTGTAGACCCTATAGACGAAAATGCCCAGAATTTCTACAGTAGGTATGGCTTTCTGTATCTACCCACTTCAGGAAAAATGTTTTTGCCAATGAAAACTTTGCGGGATTTAGTAGCCTGATTTTATACCTATTAGCCTTGAAAAATAGACGAATCATTCGATAGGCTATACTCCGTAGTCGTAAATGAAACCAGTCCTATTCAGCCCTTTCCATCGCGTTTGGTTTCTTTTTAACCAACTTGCCAAGCGACGCGCCTGCACAACACCGAAACAACACCGCTCACAATTCCCTCGTTACGTCTACCTTCAATCCATCTTTCACATACCCCTGCCATATGCGCAACCGGTCTACGTTGCGTATCGTGTTTTTTTATTTACTTGTTTGCTACGATATGCGCATCGCTAAAAATCATGCCTCGGGGTGCAGCAAAAAGGTTTCCAGATTGTCGGGCGAAACCACATGGGTTTCTGTGCCGGGATAACTCTCAGTAAATGTTTGCGAAAAACGTACTTTCTCGTTTTTGCCCCATTTAAACTCATATGCCATCAGTCGCCCGCCCTCGTGCTCTTCTACAAGGTCTATTTCCTGCTGCTGAAACGTGCGCCAGAAATATTGCGCAGCGTCTATATTGTTGTAGCGCAGGTATTTTATACGTTCGGCTATTATATAGTTTTCCCATAGCGCGCCTACATCGGTACGCATAGTCACGGGCTTAAAGTTGTTGATCACGGCATTGCGTATGCCGCAATCGTAAAAGTATATTTTCTTCCCTTTCTTTATTTCGTTGCGCACATTTCGGCTCATGGCCGGCAGCACAAATATTACATAAGCCTTCTCTAACAGGTCTATATATTTCTCTACCGTCTGTTTGTTAGCGCCAATAGTTTGCGCCAGCTCGTTATAGCTAACCTCGCTACCCACCTGCAATGCCAGGGCTTTCAGCAGTTTTTCCAGCAGTGCAGGTTTTTTTATTTGTTCCAACATCAGCAGGTCTTTATACAGATAGCTTTCGGATAGCAGTTTCAGTAGTTCTTTTTCTTCGCCGGGCTTGGTTACTATCTCGGGGTAGTAGCCATATATCATACGGTGGGCCACCATTTTTTTCTCGGTAAGAAATCCATGGTGGGCTACCATCTCGGCAAAGCTCAGAGGGTATAGCAAAAACTCGTACTTACGGCCGGTTAACGGCTCGTTTACCTTGCCGCGCAGCTCAAACGCCGACGAGCCGGTGGCTATCACCTGCACATCTTTCATTTGGTCGGTTATCAGCTTCAGAGCCAAACCTATGTCGGGTATGCGTTGCGCCTCGTCTATAAAAAACAACTTGTTTTTGCCAATTATGTTTTTTAGTGCGCTCAGGCTAATGTTTTCAAGCGTTTCGCGCACATAGGCGTCATCGCCATTCAGGTAGGTATGCTCCTTGCCGACAAGCATGGTTTCCACAATAGTCGATTTGCCGCATTGCCTTGGGCCAAACAGCAGCAGGGCTTTGCCCTTAAACAGCCGCTGCTCTATGGTATGTTGTAAAAGCCGGTTGATCATCTTGAGCCCATTTTCAACAGCAAAACTATATAATTTTTCCGTTGCAACATCCAAATTCTATATAAAATTTCCGTTTCAACACCCAAATTCTATATAATTTTTCCGTTTCAACATCCAAATTCTATATAAAATTTCCGTTTGGCGGTTTACAGGCTATACGCTTTACCTAAAACACACGTGGCGCAGGCAGATATTACTCCGCCTGCGCCACGCGCATATTGTTGTATCGTTGGTTAGGCCAGATCGCTGGCTATCAGTTTTAAAAATTCTGAGCGGGTCTCGTTTTTCATAAACACACCGCTGAATGCCGATGTGGTGGTGGCGCTGTTTTGCTTTTGCACGCCGCGCATCATCATGCACATATGGCGGGCTTCTATCACCACTCCTACGCCCAGCGGGTTCAGGGTTTCCTGTATCACATCAAGTATCTGGTGTGTTAGGCGCTCTTGCACCTGCAGGCGGCGCGAGTAGCACTCCACCACGTGTGCCAGCTTGCTCAGCCCGGTTATCACGCCATTGGGTATGTAGGCTATATGGGCTTTCCCAAAAAACGGCAACATGTGGTGTTCGCAGAGCGAGTACAGCTCTATATCCTTTACCAGCACCATTTCGCTATACGACTCATGAAACTTTGCCGAATTCAGTATATCGGCGGCGTTCATGTGGTAGCCCTGCGTTATAAACTGCATTGCCTTAGCTACACGCTCCGGCGTTTTCAGCAGTCCTTCCCGGTCGGGATCTTCGCCCAGGGTTTCCAACACCGTTCTGTAGCTTGCTTTCAGCGTTTCGGTGGTTGTTTCGTCGTAGGTTTCTATTTTGCGGTAGGCCAATGTGTGTGGTGTTTAGTGCGCAATATTAATAGTATGGTATGGGGCGCCGCTTCACAATTGCCTATGCCGCCATATGTATTACCTATCCGAAATACTCTACGTATATCTTAGAGGTTTCTATCAGCTTTATGCAGTGCAGTTTAGCGTCGCTGTTGTTTTCTATATGGGGTTGCAGTTCGTTCCATATACCTATAGCTACATTCTCTGCGCTGGTAAACTTGCCGCGCATAAAGTCTACATCCAGATTCAGGTTGCGGTGGTCTACCTTATCTATTATCACTTCCATTATCAGCTTACCCAGCGTTTTGGCATTGTATATAAACCCTGTTTCTGCATTGGGCATACCTTTTACGGTTACATGCAGCTCGTAGTTATGTCCGTGCCAGTTTTCGTTTGCACACTTACCAAACACTTCTTTGTTTTCGGCATCGCTCCAGTTTGTATTCGCTAATTTATGTGCGGCATTAAAATGCTCTACACGCGTCAGGTAAACCATTGTTATAATTTGGCTGCAAAATTAGCGTTCCTACATGGTATTCACAAAAAAGCCGTTAATTGCATTATGAAGTTGCTTATTGTTGCCGCTACTCAGGCCGAGGTCGCCCCTTTTTTGGCGCATGTACAATCGCAAAACTATAGCCGTGTTTCGGTTCAGTGCCTTGTGGCTGGCGTGGGTATTATGTCTACTACCTATGCGCTCACCCGTAGTTTGCTTACGCAGCCGGTTCAGTTTGCGCTGCAGGTGGGTGTGGGCGGTAGCTTCACGCCGCATTTGCCGCTGGGCGGTCTGGTAAAAATTACCTCCGACGGCTATGGCGATCTGGGCGCCGAAGACCACGACTCCTATCTGGACATAACCGAACTGGGACTGCTACAGCCCAATGAAGCCCCCTTTACCAATGCACGTCTTGCTATGCCGGCCAGCAGCCTTGCAGCGCGCATAGACCTGCCCGAGGCCAGCGGACTAACAGTGAATACGGTAAGCGGCGCGCAACGCACTATAAATATGCGCTGGAACAAGTATTGCTGCGATATAGAGAGCATGGAGGGCGCGGCGTTTCACTATGCGTGCCTGCAAGAGGGCATACCTTTTGCGCAGGTGCGCGCTGTGTCGAACTATGTAACGCCCCGCGACAAAAGCCAGTGGAAAATGAAAGATGCCATACTCAACCTCAACAACTGGCTGATAAACTTTGTAGACGGGCTGGAAGCCGAAGGCTAATTGAGTTTTAGCAATTCGGGCGCGGTAATGTAGTTGTTGGCATAGCGGTAGCGCAGGTTGGCGTTTACCACCACTTTAAATCCTTTCATATTGTTGGGCGCCACAGGAAAAAAGTAGGCCCGCGCTTCAATGGTTTCAAACACCAGATTCTCATTGCGGACTCTGATGCCGCCGCCCAGACTTGTATACAGATTAGACTTGCCCAATGCTGCGCCCTGCGGCGTAACGCCCGTAAAATCTATATAAGGGAACGGGGCAAACTGAAAACCCCAAAGCTTGTAGGGCAGATAAAATACGGTTTCGAGCTGTACCGTAAGCCGCTGACCGCCAAAAGCGGAATCGGATAGGAAGCCGCGCGGACCAAACTCGTTATTGATGCGCAGTGGCTCGGTGGTAGTGCGGTTGTAAAGGTGCGTATAGCTGGCGTTTATGTAAGAGCGCACCTTGGTTTCATCTATATTAAACAGCCTGCCATGTATGGTGGCGCCCAGCAAAAAGCCCCCATCCTGCACCTGGCCATCGTGCAGAAAGCCGCCGGCCCGTAGGTATAGCTTTATAAAGTCGCCCTTTTTTGTTGCTATAAAATGCGTGGCGTTTATACCGCCATATGGTCGTTGCAGATCTAACTGGCGATGCCAGCCCGTGGTTATCGCTATGTTGTAGCCATACGGCAAATCTTCTGTAAAGCCGAATCCATATATATACTGGCTGCGGTAGTAGTCTTGCCTGAAAAACGTTATTTGCGCCAGCGCCGCCTGTGCGCTGTTGTATATAGGGTTATACCGTCCTTCTATCTGGTAGGGCGGGCGCACAAACTGCCGGTCGAAGACGCGAAACGACAAGAACCGACGGTCGCGTATGGTGTTGTTGGTGGCAGTGAGGAGTTTTATACCCAGATTGTAGCCCGCCCATGCGTCAAACAGGTTGTAGCGATACTTAAATATCTGACTATCGGGCAGGTTGTAGCTATTGTATGCCTCGTTGTGGCTGATGGTAAGCGCGCCTGCCACCCGCGAATAAGGCGAAATAAGCGGACGGCTCAGCGTAAGGTACTCGGTAGTTTGTTCGCAATTGGTTAGCGGACTAATGTTTACCGTACTATACCCAATGGTTGCGTCTATAAACGTATGAAACAGATTGTTTTTTCGATAATAGCCGCCAAAGCCGAAGTTGTTTTCGCGGGTTTTTGCATACAGTCCGTTTAGTTCCAGCCGTTGCCCCATGCCGGCCAGGTTAGCGTCGTATACATTGGCGCTTATACGGTTCAGCCCATCGGCCTCCATACCGCCGGCTATGCTAAACAGGTCTTTGGTAATAACCGTCACATCTACCGAGTCTGGAGCGCCCGCCACAGTGTCTACAATAAAGCGGGCATCGTGTATGTATTCCAACGCTCTTATATACCGTTCGTTATCGGCTACCTTAAAGGCGTTGAGCGGGGTGTTTTCTTTTATAAACAGGTTGTTGCGTATCACAAAGTTGCGGGTGGTCATGTGCAAACGCCTGCCCACCTGCGAACCCAGCGAATTGTCGCGCTGACTGGTATCCTTAAACGATCTGTCGAAATTGATGGTCTCTATGTTTATCCTCCTGATAATCTTACCCTGATAGGGCAAGTAAGGGTCTTCGCTCTTACCATTAAGGTAACTGGCTCCCGGCCCGGGCGATTTCTTTATAGAGTTTACGGCATGCTGAAAAATGTTGTTTACAAATTTGTTGTGCGTCACCTGTAAGTTGTTAAGGCCGCCGGAATCTATTTTGGGTATAGACTGACCCAATGCCCGCCCCGCGCCGAACAGGCATAGAAATAATAAAATAGATATGGATAACTTTCTGCCCAACAACTTTAGCTTTTTATATCCGCAACAAGCTGCGGTAAAGGATCGCAGGTAGCGATATTTAAAATTAATAATACAATAATCAAGCCACGGTTGTTTGCCGCCTGTGCGCGGCGCTTGCCAAGGTGTGAAAATAGCCATTTATTGCATATTATTGTAGCTGCAAAATCGACTATATATACCGCGCCATGGGCGTAAAGCAGAAAATAAGCGCCATTGCGCGAAAAAAAATAACGCCGGATATTCGCTGAATATTAAATAATAAAGTACTTTGCAACACAATTATTATGAAACATACTTTTTCAAGGCTGTTGTTTTTGTTGGCGTTGCTGGTTTTCGTAACCAGTTGCGGACGCACGGTATATAGGAGCAAAGTGTATCTGAGCCCTAAATTCATCAATCAGAAAGCGCGCTACCATTTTTGGCACGCTCATGGCGCTAAGCCGCGCTCGCACCGAGGCGGTTACTGGTAGTAGTTGGTAGGCCGCTAATCCGGTCGTATGTATTGCAACTTATTTTACGGTATTTATACAACAAAAGCTATGCACATCCATCTGCATAGCTTTTTTAATGTCGTTAGGTCATAGCCGGTTGTAGGCCATAGTGAGCCGCAGGTTAAAACCTCAAGTGCTTCACGGTCATGCCGCCATTTATCAGTTGCATCAGCGAGTCTATGCCTATTTGCAGGTGGTGGTCTACAAAGCTGTTAGTAACTACTGTGTCGCCAGCGGCGGTTTTTACGCCCTCCGGCGTCATGGGTTGGTCAGATACCAGCAGCAGCGCACCAGTAGGTATTTTGTTATGAAACCCCGTAATAAATATGGTTGCCGTTTCCATATCTATAGCCATGGCCCTGATACGGCGCAGGTAGTTTTTAAACTCCTCATCGTGCTCCCACACGCGGCGATTGGTGGTGTATACTGTGCCCGTCCAGTAGTCGCGTTTATGGTCGCGGATGGTGGTGGATATTGCTTTTTGCAGCGCAAACGACGGTAGTGCGGGCACCTCGGCCGGAAAATAGTCATTGCTTGTACCCTCGCCCCTTATTGCGGCAATGGGTAGTATCAGGTCGCCAACATTGTTCTTGCGCTTTAGTCCGCCGCACTTACCCAAAAACAGTACCGCTTTAGGTTTTATTGCCGACAGCAGATCCATCATGGTAGCGGCGCCCGCGCTGCCCATACCAAAATTGATGATGGTAATGTTTTGAGCGGTGGCGCACTGCATAGGCTTATTAGCGCCCACCACCGGCACGCCATACTTCTCGGCAAACTGATTGACATAAGCGCTGAAATTGCAGAGCAATATATAATGCCCGAAGTCGGTGAGCTGCTGGCCCGTGTAGCGCGGCAGCCAGTTTTCTACTATTTCTTGTTTTGTTTTCATCGACGTGGTATTTGGAAGCTGCACACAAACTATTTTATACCCAATTTTACAAATATTTTCAGACATACAGGCGCCTGTGCGCAAGAGTTAACACAAGTATATAACCGAACTATTGCATATAGCAGCAGAATGTCTGCACAGCGGCAGTCTTGCACCCGATAATAAGCAAGCGTTTGCACTATCAACTTCGCCTTTTACCCGGCTGGCGCTATGGCAAGGTCATTATATATTATCTCGCGATAGGGCCCTCCCTGATTAGTGGCGTAAACGACCATTTATACTATCGCAACATCTCTCAAAAGCGCTACTCTACCACAAACCGCACCGACCCATTATAACTGCCGCCACGCACACATAAAATATACATGCCCTTGGCCTGCGATTGCGACATACTAACCACCTCGCTGATGCGGCCTTTTTGCAGTGTCAATTGACGGGTATATACCGCCCTGCCCGCCATATCTGTTATGCTCAGCATTAGCGGACCATCGGCTTCTGTGGGTATACTGCCCGACAGCAGAAAACTGCCTGTGTTTGGGTTGGGCGCTACCGTAAGCTGCGCTGAAGCGCTTGCTTCATCATTAGCTATCCTGCAATTGTTTACCGTTATTGGCGCGGTTACTCTGCAACCTGTGGCGGCCATAGTGTACACTATGGTGGTGGCGCCACCCGAAACGCCGGTTATTATGCCGCTGGCCGACCCTATGCGCGCTATAGTAGTATTGTTGCTGGTCCATACGCCGCCGCTTACTGCATTGGTTAGCGTGGCTGGCGCGCTCAGGCACATGGCTGTTGGGCCGGCTATAGCGCTTATTGGGTTTACGGTTTGTACGCGTGTGGCTGTGCAGCCGGTGGGTAGGGTATAGCTGATGATGGTTGTGCCCGCCATTATACCGGCCACTGTAGCGGTAGCCGAGCCTATAGAGGCTATGCCCGGATTAGCGCTCGACCACACACCGCCGCCATTCACATTGGTTAGCGCTGTTACCTGGCCCTCGCATACCGCTGCCGCGCCGCCTATTGGCGATAGTCGATTTACTGTAAAAGCTATAGTAGCGCGGCATACGCCTAATGTGTACGATATAGACAAACTACCGCCGCTTATACCGCTCACTATTCCTGATGCCGACCCTATGGTAGCAATCGTTGGATTGGAGCTGGTCCAGACTCCACCGGGCGCGCTGTTGGTTAGCGTTAGCAACTGCCCTACGCATACGGTAGCGCCGCCCGTTATGGCGCCCATAGCGGCCGCGGTTATTGTTTTGGTAGCTGCGCAGCCGCTGGCCACGGTATAGGTTATTGTTGCAGAGCCTGCATTCACGGCGGTAACCACGCCGGTGGTAGGGTTTACAGTTGCCACCAGAGGGTCTGAACTACCCCAAACGCCGCCAGAAGGCGAACAAATAAATGCCGTTGACTGACCGGCGCACACAGACGATGCCCCAGAAATGGCGCCAATAGAACCAACAGTAATACCCGCTACAGACCGGCAGCCGCCAAGCGAATAGGTGAGATTTGTGTAGCCGCCCGCAACGCCTGTAACGATGCCTGTGCCCGACCCTATACGGGCTATAAGCGTATTGGTAACTGTCCACAATCCGCCGGGTACTGTATTAGTCAGCGTTGCCGTCTGGCCGGTACATACTGTAGTCGGACCGCTGATAGCCGCCATCGGATTGACTGTAACGGTAGCCGCAGCAGCGCAACCCGTCCCAAGCGTAAAAGAGATAACAGCCGTTCCGGCGCTTACGCCGCTGACAACGCCGGTAGCCGAACCAACCGAGGCAACAGTATTATCGCTCGATGTCCAGATACCCGAACCTACTTCGCTTAGCGTAGTGGTAGATCCGCCACAAACGCTTAGCGTTCCGGTAATAGGCGACAATACAGATGTATTGATAACAGATGTAGCTCTGCAACCGCCCACGGTATAAATAATTGTGGCCGAGCCACCCGCTACTCCTGTTACCAC
>CAZLPE010000053.1:0-2580 GCA_964561325.1 uncultured Flavipsychrobacter sp. | reverse complement strand
AAGATCTGAACTGGTCCAGATGCCGCCTGCGGTAACGCTGCTTAATGCCGCTGTGGATGGCGCGCACAGCGTGGTTGTTCCTGTAATAGGAGCCGGCAATGGATTGATTGTTACTGTTGTAGTGGAAATGCCGCTTAACAGAGTGTAAGAAATAACAACGCTGCCCGACAATAACGCATTAATACGCCCTGTAGCGGTATCTACCGTTGCTATTGCCGGATTACTGCTTGTCCAGATGCCGCCGGTACTATCGTGCGTGAAAACAGCAGACGCGCCAGCGCAAAGGGCGCTAACGCCATGTATACCGCCAATGAAAGAGGAGGTAACCGTGACAGACTTAACGGCCACCGCAATGCGGCAGCTATTGGTAACTGCATAACTGATTATAGCATTGCCGGGGGCAACGCCTGTCACTACGCCCGAAGCCACTGTAGCCACACCCGTATTGCTGCTGCTCCATACGCCGCCGGTAACGCCTGTAGTAAGCGTCATAGTTGCGCCTGTGGCTACTGCGCTTGCCCCAGATATAGTTCCCGCATTTGGCAACGGATTTACGGTAATAGTCTTGGTCAGGCGGCTGCCTGCTATAGCGTAAGTAATGATACTGGTACCGGCAGCTACGCCGGTTATTACTCCCGACCCTGAGCCAATAATGGCAATACCCGGATTGGAACTGCTCCATATACCGCCCGATATACTGTGCGAGAACGAAGTAGTATCGGCAGCGCAAACAGCATTGGCGCCCGATATAGCGCCTAATGGCGCAACGCTACCGCCGATGGATAAACCATTAATTCCGGTATCGAACGAATAAAAGCCCCAACCGCCGGTAGTTGTCTGGCCGCTGGCATAATAACGCAGGTACACAGTTTGCGCAGCGCTCAGGTTTTGCAGCGCACTAACGCCCGATATAGTTTGAGTACTCATTGTGGCCGGAGCGCCTATAGTTGTAAAAGGCGAGCCTATAAGTGTAAATGATGTGCCGTCGAGGCTGTAGGCAAATTGCGCCGACACGCCGGGCGACGCACAAAAAGTACCGGTGCCATTGAACCGGGCATCAATGGTAGATAACGACAGGGTATAGCCAGTGTCGGCCTTTAATTTTATCTGAAAATAATCGGTATTCGCCGTTGATATTCCGTTGTTCTGGAAGCCTGCTGTGCGAAACGAGTTAGCCCCGGTACTGCCTGCCGCGCCGCTGCCGCGGGTCATGAGCAGAGCGCCGCCCGCTGTATCCAGGTTAGAGTTGACCGAAGTAGCCGCCCACGTGGCCGCATTATTAGCGCCCGTAAAGTCCCAGGCCACCACATTGGTAGCCCCGGCATCTGTGCGCGCTTCTACTACGCGCTGAATAGCCGTATCTATGTTCGATAAAAAATCGAATCCTGTAAGCGTCTCTATGCTATCTACCGGCACCCGGTAATAATCCCAGCTATGGGCATTTACCGTCTGCACATTAGGCATCAGCACAGCTATTACCCTTGTGGTAGTGGCTACTCTTCTTACATCGGCGCTGTCTACCGGCAACACCACTATCACCTTCCAGTAGTAGGATGGCACATTTATTCTGCCGCCCGCAATGGTATTGGTAGTGCCGCCGCCGCTACCGCTGCCGCCTGTGCCTATACCGCCGGCTACTATATAAAGCTCGTTGCCCAACCCAAGCAGACTGCGGCAATAGTCTTCCAGATCGCCCCAGGTTTCCTGATTGAGTATAGGCGCCTGCGGTGAAATATTGGTCATTTTAAAAGTGCGCTCATTGTCCGAATCGCTGCCATCTCGGTCGTCGGAGGGGCAAAGGTGTCCGCGGTCGAAGCCCGTACCGGTATAGTTGCCGGTAGATGCCCGATAATAACCTGCCGGCAATACCGAATCTTGTGTAAAACAATTGCAACGCACAGATGCGCCCTTCCAGGCTGCGCTCAGGTGCCAACTTACCCAGTTGGCCATGCCTTTCGAATTGTTGTAAGAAAGCGTGTACTGAGACCTCGACAAAAGGTAATTGTTGCTATCGGTAGGGGCTGAGGTGGCGCGACTTGGGTTACCCATTGCCAAGTTGTTGTCGCGGGTGGGCGTAGTATCCGCCTGACCAAATGTTGGGTTAGCGGCAGCCGTAATGAAAATCAAAACAGCCAAACTAACTACAACCTTCATACCGCTGCGCTTACTTTTTTGAACGGCAGCAATCAATATTTTAGTAACTTTTCTCATCATACAATCACTTTATTAAGCGAAAGTTAAAAAAACATTCGCTAATAAATAAAAACTAAAGGTATTCAACACAGCCAAGCAACGCTACAGCGCCCGGATTATCAAATTGTTACGCACCTACTTAGCGGCGCCGTTTATGTGCAATAAGCCCGAAACCCGCATTAATGCAGGCTTCGGGCTTGATAGTGTATCCTTTCTAACGCTGCACAACCAGGTGCAACACAGTCATTCCGGTTTTAGACTTTAGGGTAATAATATACATACCGTTAGCCAGTTGGCCGGTTATGGTTATTTGTTCGTTGAGCTTGCCGGCTTTGGCTTGCAGCGTTTGGCGATGCACCGTCTGGCCAAGCATATTCGTGATGTCCA
>CAZLPE010000052.1:0-25144 GCA_964561325.1 uncultured Flavipsychrobacter sp. | reverse complement strand
TTGAAAGATTTCATGCCGCAAAATTAGGGGTTTATAGGGAAGCGGTGAAATTGGGGGTGGGTGGGGTCTGCAATGAGATTGGATTATCGAGGGGCGCTGACCCTCGCTGATATATCTTGCCCCTTCAGGGCTTTTCTGCGCTTAAAACTTTAGTTGATGTATTTTAAAGTTTACTGTAACGCCGTTAACGCAATAATGAATATGATGTCCTTATTCTGAAGACTAAAGACTTATCTGGTGTCGGTCTCCCGACTGGTGAACAGGGTACATTATACTTCGCCAATCAACAATGTATTATACGCATTTCATTTAGTCTCTTTCGCCGGTCAGGAGACCGGCTTCTGTGTAGTCCTAAGTCTGAAGACTAAGAACATCTGACTCTTTCTAAATTGTGTACTAAACGGTCGCCTCGTACACAAAGTACTTTGTAGAATAAATATTGGTATGTCAAAATGTTTTGTATATTTACGAGTTGTTACAATAATTATGATAATTATATATAATTAATCATGGCGAAAAATGATAAGGTTTTAGTAGATGGCATAATTGATGATAGAGTTGAGTTGAAAATGCCGTCAAATAAAAGGGATGAAGCTTTTGAATACTTTGCATTTGAACAAATATTGAAAGATTATGACCTGTCTGTAGATGAAATATTGCAGGGTAGTGTGGATGGAAGAAATGACGGTGGCATTGATGGATTCTTTATTTTCATTAATGGGCATCTTTTTTCAGACAGAGAGACATTTGTATGGCCTAAGTCAGGCTGTATTTTGGAGGTTTGGTTAATAACGTGCAAACATCATGACACTTTTAAGCAAGCGCCATTAGATAATCTTGTGGCAAGTGCACATGAGTTATTTGATTTTTCATTAGAATATTCTCAATTAAAAGGGGACTATTCAGAAAAGGTGATTAGATATAGAGAGAACTTAAAGCTTGCATACCGAAAAGTATCACCAAGATTAAGTAATTTCTCAATTGAATTTTGTTATGCATCAAGAGGCAATACATCAGAATTAGGTGAGTCTATTCTTTCTAGATCGGATCAACTTACCCAAGTTGCAAAAGACGCGTTTGGAAATTGTATAGCAAATTTTACTTTTTTTGGTTCAACAGAATTGATTGAACTCAATAGGAAAACACCAAATTTTCAGTTAGAATTGCCGATTGTTCGAGATTTATCAAATGGGCAGAACTATATTATACTTGTAAAACTTAGGGATTATTATAATTTTATACAAGATAAAGGTAAATTAAGGAGATATTTGTTTGATTCAAATGTTAGGGATTTTATGGGTCTTAACCGAGTCAATGAAGATATTCGTTCGACATTGGCAAATATAGAATCGCCAGATTTTTGGTGGCTTAACAACGGAATTACAATTTTAGCTACACATGCGTTCATAATTGGGGAGATTATTCATATAGAGGGCATACAAATAGTTAATGGATTGCAAACCTCTGAATCTATTTTTAGACATTTTGAAAATGGTGGTGATGATCCTAAAACTAGAACGGTCTTAGTGAAAGTTCTGGTATCGAATGATGAAAAGGTAAGAGATACAATAATTAGGGCCACGAATAATCAAACTACAGTTGAGTTATCTTCGTTACATGCGACTGATAAAATTCAAAGAGATATAGAAGATGTTTTAAAACAAAATGATATATTCTATGAACGTAGGACAAACTATTACAAGAATCAAGGTGTAACTTCAGACAAAATTGTTACGCCTTTATATGTCGCTTCTGGTTTTGTAAGTTTAGTTCTAAAATCTCCTGAACAAGCAAGTAGACTAAAATCAAAGTTTATGCGTTTGGAAAGTTCTTACGAAAAAGTATTTTCCCAGACTATTGATTTAAAAGTTTGGCCACAGATAGCTGTCTTACTAAAAAGCACCGATTTGTTTTTAGAGACTGTAAGACCAAGTGGAAAAGGAAATACGGAAAATTTCTTAAAAAGTAGAAGACAAGTTGTTAGTTTCCTGACAGTTTCGAAGATATTAGGAAAATTTGATTTCTCAATTGGTGATCTCGTCAATTTTGATATCTCTAAGTATACCCAAGCCGAAATGTATTTAGTATGGGGAATTATAAAAAAGTCAATTCCTCAAATATATAATGCAAAAGTAAAAAAGAGTGTTTTTATAGAATTATGTAAAACAGCTGCTGCCGAATGGAATGTTCATGGTTTAGAAAGAATTGTAAAAGTACCAGTGACTGTAGTTCCAATTGCCGATAATTCAATTAGTGTAGTAGAAGAATCTTCTGATACATCAAAATATCAAAGTGGAGATCCAGTCACACTTGAATTCGCCATGAAACTTAATCAGTTTTTACCTGAACAACCATGGAAACCTGGCGTACATATTATGGTTTGCGAAAAGATGAATTGTAGTAAAAATGTATATTTTGAAGCTGTTAAACTATTGATTAAGTCTGGGTTACGTCATAGGCAAAAAGATGGAATTATCTATGATAAAGACGGCAACGTTATTAGAATTGACAATGAACGTGTCGATGTTAATAATTTAAAATTAAAATATATTAATTAAATTATTATTTATTGTATTAATTGTAATTTAATTACATTTTATATCTTTTAATTAATTCTTCACCACCACCTAATACACCGCCCCAAACATCCACAGCGGCATATTATTACCTACCGGTGTTTCTATATCGTCGCGCACTACAAATGCATCGGTTATGCCTTTTATTTGGGCTTCGGTTTTGTTTTTGCCGCCTACTTCAAAGGTGTATTTTTTGTTTACTAAAAAATCGCCTTGTTTAGGCATGTGTACCGTATTGTTTGCAGCCAGTTGCGATAGGAAAAAAGTCTCTCTTAAAGCGCCTAGTTCGGCTCCGTTTTCAGATAGTGCAAATAGCAGGTTGGTATTGTTGATGTATATTTTTTCGGGTTTTTGGAGCGTTGCTGTGCTTATGCCGGCAGGGTATAACAGCGATAGTATTTTTGCTTGTTCCAGATAGTAGAGGTAGTTATTTAGTGAGTTTCTATTAATGCCTGTCTTCTCAGCGAGCGCAGTTATGTTTGGTTTAAAAGGTACTTGCTGCGCAATGACATAAATAAGTTGCAGTAGCTTTTTTGCATTTCTGTGGTCAAACTCTTTCAGCTCTGCCATATCGTATTCCACTATTGCACGTACTAATTGATTAATTCGCTGATGTGCGCTGTCTGTGTCGGCTAATGCAAAGGGGTAATACCCAAACCGCAGGTAGTCATTGAAGTGTTTTAGCGGTCTAAAATCGGGGGGTAGTTGATTTTTAAAATCGGCCGCATTGGTCAAAAGATTTTCAAGGTCGATGACGGGCATGTTTATTATGCCTTTCATTAATAGATATTCACGGTAAGACAGTCCCGGCAGTTCATATATCAGTGCGCGTCTGCTTAGGTCGCCCTCCTGTTTTGAAATATCTATTACGGATGAACCAGTAAATATGATTTTAAGATCGGGGAAGAAATCGTAGCTGTTTTTTATTTCTGCCGACCAATTGGGATACTTATGCACCTCATCGAGCACTAATATCTTACCGCCCTGTAGGTAGAAATTACGGATGGTTTCTTTCAGGTAGTTATGTGAAAAATATAGATCATCCAATGAAAAGTAAGCAGCCTCTGTAACCGGTAGGTTTTGCATTTTTAGCCATTGCAGCAGCATAGTTGTTTTGCCTGTACCTCTCGCGCCTTTTATGCCTATAAGTCGGTTATTCCACTTTATTTGGTCGAACAAATAACGCTTAAATGTTAGGGGTATATGTTTCAGTAAATGCTGAGATTGTTCTAATAACTGTAGCATTGCATGATTTTTTGCAAAAATACTAAAAAGTGCACAGCAATGCGTGCACTTTTTGGTAATTACTGCATTTTCAATTGTGCAAAATGTTTGCAACATTGGTCTGCGTTTTTAGCATTTCACTCATCTATATACCCAGTAACTATATAACGCCCTGCGCGGTATCATGCGGGCGCTCAGGTGCGTTAATAATCATTTCTGTTGTACCGCCTTGTTTTTCCGGGAAAAGGGTTCGAAATCGATGGTTTTTAAGGAAAAAAAATATAAAACCATATTGAATTATTATCTTTATAAGTAGATATAAATCAAAGAGAATTTTCGCGTAGGCTATTGTCAGGGGTGTACTGATATTGTGCTGCAATTTTATTGCTGTTTGAGTTACCGTAAACCCAATATTTACTGTGTATGAAAAAAATATTTGTTGTTGCGTTTTTGCTCGTTTCCAGTCTGGTATGTACACAGGCGCTTATGGCACAGACAGGCTGGCAATGGGGATTAGGCCATTCCGGCGGCTCTGGATTGGGCTGGATGGTTAAGGCCGATTCAGCGGGAAATTTGTATTCGGCCGCACAGTGTTCCGGGCCTGCTGTGAGCTTTGGTGCATACACAATCTCAGATCCTGCCTACTACAATATGCTTACATTGGCAAAGGCAAGCCCTACGGGGCATTATCTGTGGGCTATTGCTACCGATAGCACAGACTCCAGTCCCGTAGGAATTGTGGCGGATAAACAAGGTAATACTTACCTCTTTGGCGCATACGACAGTAGCGTCTGTATTTTTGGTTCGCACAGATTGGTCAATCCTGCGTATCTGAAAATGTTTTTTCTATCAAAAGTATCGCCTACAGGTGCTGTTCTATGGACAAAGAATGTAGCTGGATATATAGATATGACTACAAGGACATTGCCCAATCATGGTTTTGTTGGTCTCGACGACTCTGGGAATATTTATATTTCGGCAGAATTCAAAAGGGCTACTATGGCGCTCGATACGTTTACTCTCGTAAACCATGATCCAACTGGCGCTACGACAGATATTTTTATGGCCAAATACGATAATGATGGGAATGTGCGATGGGCCAAAGCTGTTGGCGGAAGAAAAATAGATAATACAGCAGGAGTAGCGGTTTCACCGGCTGGAAATGTCTACATGGCTATTCGGGATATGTCGGATACGATTTATGTGGATGGCGTCCGTTTGGTTGATTCTACTTATTTGCTTACCGGCCATGAAAATTATGCACTGGCAAAACTGGATCATAATGGCTCAATTGGGTTTGCCCGAAAATACGCAACGCTACTCCGAATTGTCAGTTCGAACGTTGCTCTTGATGCAAATGAAAATATATACATGGCAGGTATGACGCGGATACTGACCGATGATTTTTATATGGCAAAATACGACTCGGCAGGGAATTTTCGTTGGGAGCGTTCCGCTGTTGGGTGGGGAACAACCTCCGACAACGAAGCTACCGATATAGCTATTGATCTTTGCGGCCATGTGTGGGTTGCGGGCTTCATGGGAACGCACATGAGGTTCGGCGCAGATACATTACTAATGCCTACTTCAGATGTGGGTTTGTTTATTGCCGGCTACGATACGTCGGGCGCCTACCTGAGTAGCGAAGCTTTAAGTACGGGGTATGATGGGCTTTACGGAATTGCAGTAGATAATCAGGGTAGTCTGGTAGTTGCCGGAACGCAAAGGAACTGGCTTTCCATACCGGTGGGCAGAGATACATTAACGGTAACCTCTCTTTCGGGAGCCTTTATTGGTAAGTATAAATATGACACTGCTTTTTGCATCAGGCCGCCGGAAGGATCATTATCGGAGCGAACGCATGTGATACAGAATTACGACGTGACGCTTGTCCCGAATCCGGCTACCTACGAGTGCGCAATAGTATCGTCGGAGCCATTTTTGCAAAATTCTGCGGTTTACATATACGATATAGCAGGCAGGCTGATTGACTCACTTTCACTTTCTGGCTCAAACGCTGTTTTATCAGTTGCACATTATGCCCCCGGTATGTATTTATGTAACATTATGTTTGGAGATGGACATACGGTTGTAAAAAAGCTTACGTTGATGAAATAATGCCGATCAAAGTTATCCTCCAAGTTCTACATCCAGTAATTCTATAAACGCCTTGCGCGGTATCATACGAGCGCCCAGGCTTTCGAGGTGTGCGGTATGTACCTGACAGTCTATTAGCTTTATGCCTTGCTCGCGCAGGCGGCTCACCATACTTATGAACGCGAATTTGCTTGCATTGCTTTCGCGACTGAACATGCTTTCGCCAAAGAAAAGGTTGCCGAGTTTTATGCCGTAAAGTCCGCCAACCAGCTCGCCGTTTCGCCACGCCTCTGCGCTGTGAGCATAGCCCATGCGGTGTAGGTGGGTGTAGGCGACTACTATGTCCTCGCTTATCCAGGTGCCCGGCTGGCCGTCGCGGGATATAGTCTGGCAATTGCGTATCACGGCTTCAAAGGCTGTGTTGGCTTTGTATTCGAAATGTTGTTTTTTAATGATTTGCTGCATGCTTTTGCTCACTTTCAGCTCGTGGGGGTACAGCACAAAGCGCGGGTCGGGCGACCACCATAGCGGCGCTTCATCGTCGGGATTGAACCAAGGGAAAATACCGTGGTGGTAGGCAACCAGTAGCCGCTCGGGGCTAAGGTCGCCGCCAATAGCCAGCAGGCCGTCGGGCATGGCCAGATGCACGGGAGGAAACCAAATATCGTCGTCGAGGAGGTAGAGCGGCATGGCTGCAAAAGTACCGAATTTGCCTCACCCCGGCCCGATCCGAAGGAGAGGTGGTGGGTATTGTTTTCGTTGGGGGGAGGGGCCTCACCCCGGCCCTCGCCAAAGGAGAGGGTGGTGGTTTTGTGTTTGTAGGGGGGGGGGTATTGTTTCCGGGGGGGGGCGGGGCCCCCCCCCGGCCCTCTCCAACGGCGCGGGGGGGGGTTTTGCGTTTGTCGGGGGGCGGGTGTGGGTAGAGGGGCATCACCTTGGCACACTCCAAAGGAGAGGGTGGTGGTATTGTGTTTGTAGGGGGGAGGGTGTGGGTAGAGGGGCCTCACCCTGGCCCTCTCCAATGGAGAGGGTGGTTGTATTGTGTTTGTTGGGGTGGCTTTTGATGGAGAGGGTGGTGGTATTGTTTTATTTGGGGGGGCTTTGGGGTGGTTGGTATATGGTGATTGGCGAATGTGTTTAACTGATGTGATGTGCAAAGCTCTTTAGTAGATGGTTATATGTCCGTTAATAGCAACTATTTTAGGGATGGTATCGGGCTAATAAATTAACCTTTATTAACACAAAATGAATGGCTTAAATACGCATAGAATACAGTATGGCAGTACCTTTACACATTAAAATATACTTTTGGAACCAATAATAGAGACCCGGGGTTTAGAGAAGTCGTTCAAAAGTTTTAAAGCTGTAGACAATCTGTCGTTTACCATCAGGCATGGCGACGTGTATGGTTTTCTTGGGCAAAATGGCGCTGGCAAAAGCACCACCATGCGTATGTTGCTTGGGCTTATCTTTCCCGATAAAGGGCAAATTTTCATCAACGGTCAGGAATTTAACAATAGCAAACGGCATTTGCTGAAGAACATAGGCGCTGTCATAGAGCGACCCGATCTGTATGGCTATCTGTCAGGCTGGGATAATCTGAAAATATTTGCCGCGCTCAGCGACAAGCAGATAAAGCCGGCGCGCCTGCACGAGGTGTTAGAACTGGTGGGGCTAAAAGGCCGCGAACACGATAAGGTGAAAGCCTACTCGCAAGGTATGAAACAGCGTTTGGGTATTGCCATTGCCACTGTGCATCAGCCCGACCTACTGATACTGGACGAGCCTACTAACGGACTGGATCCTCAGGGTATTGCAGAAATGCGCGCGCTGATATTGTCGCTAAGTAAAGACCATGGTAAAACAATACTTATATCGTCGCACCTGCTATACGAGATAGAGCACGTAGCTACTCGTATGATAGTGCTGAATAAAGGTAAAAAGATAGTAGAGGGGCCGGTAAGCGAGCTGCTTAACCCCGATGAAACGCTGATAGAGATAACCTATGCGCCACAACGGGGAATACAGCAGACCATTAATGGATCGGTATGGGGCAAACAGGTACAAGATTGCACCGACAGCGCCGTAATAATGAAGATGAACGCACAAAAAACGCCCGATTTCAATAAATGGCTCGTTGATAATGGCGTAAGGGTTCAGGAAATACGCTCCAAACACTCATTGGAAGCTTACTTTTTATCGCTCACTACCGAAACAACCGCAACAAAATGATCAGTCTGCTAAGAATAGAGTTATACAAGATTTTCAAGCGGCCACGCACCTACATCAGTTTTGGTATCGTTACCGCTATCACGTTTATCATACAGCTCGCTATGCTGTCGGGCGGTCGCGATTTTATCACTTTTGGTATGCAGGGCGTTTCGGAGCAGTTCGATATTCAGGGGCACATACTCAATGGTTACCTCGTTACGTACATCATACTACAGTCGCTGCTTATACATATACCGCTGCTGGTGGCGTTGGTGGCCGGCGATGCGCTTGCCGGCGAGGCAAATCTGGGGGTGTTGCGCTTATTGCTCACCAAGCCTATCACGCGGCCCCGGCTGGTGCTCATCAAGTTTATTAGCAGTGTTATCTATACCATATTGCTCATAGTATGGCTGGCTATAGTGGCGTTGTTTTTGTCGTTGCTGCTGTTTGGGCCCGGCGATATGATCAATCTGAAAAGCGAGGCATTTGTACTGATACTAAAAAACGATATTATGTGGCGTTATGCTGCCGCGTTTGGGTTTGCCACACTGGCCATGACTACTATTGCCGCGCTTTCGTTGTTCCTTTCGGCCTTTGCCGACAACTCCATCGGCCCTATAATGACTACTATGGGTATAGTAGTGGTGCTGACTATTTTGTCTAATCTGGAGTTGCCTTTGTTCAATATCATAAAGCCGTATTTGTTCACTACTCATATGATAGGCTGGAAAGGCTTTTTCGACGATCCTGTGCCATATGGAGCAATCGGTAAGTCGGCTATGGTGTTGGTAGGTTATACTGTGGGGTTTGTTTCAGCTACTATTTATTATTTTAATAAGAAAGACATAAAATCATGAGAAGGATACTCTGCGTTTTTGCAGCTTTGTTGATGACGGGCAATGTATTTGCGGCCGACGAAGCCACAGAACTTTATTACAAGCTGCGTAATAAGGTGCTGACAGTAAAAGACTATACTGCGGATATACGACTGAAAATAGATGTTACGTACATGAAAATACCGCAATTGAAGGGCAAGCTGTTTTTTAAGAGCCCTGATAAAATGCGGCTGGAGCGCAATGGCGGCCTATCGATTTTGCCCAAGAAGAACATAAACATGACCTTGAGCAATCTTATACCCAGCGGTCAGGTAACAGTAATAGACATGGGCAAGGTGGTGCGCAATGGTAAGAACTTGCGCTTGCTGAAAGTTGTGCCCGAAGACGAACAAAGTAATATAGTACTTACAAAGGTGTGGATAGACGAAGCAAACACACTGGCGCTGCGCACCGAAACCACTACGCACAACGATGGCACGGTGGTAATGGACCTGGAATTCGGTAAGTACATACCGTATGCGCTACCCGATAAGGTGACCATATTTATGGATCTAAAAGACTACAAGCTACCCAAGGGAGTGACCATGGACTACAACGATGTGCCAGATGCAGCCGCAGCCGCAAAGGCGCTAAAGGGTAAGAACCAGAAAGGCGCGATACAGATCAGCTACCTGAAATACGATATCAATACCGGTCTGTCGGATGCTGTATTTAACAAGCCTGATAACGGATAGCGGTATAGTGCGATAACCGATTATTGTGCAAATAACTTACTGCAGTTTTCAGTAGTAATTGCTGCTACCTCCTCTATGCTGCATTGCTTTATCTCTGCTATTTTAGCTGCTATCACGGGTATGTAGCTGCTTTCGTTTCGCTTGCCGCGGTAGGGGGTGGGGGCGAGGTAGGGCGCGTCGGTCTCTAAGACAATGTTTTGTAACGGCAGCTGCTCCAATACCTCTGGTAAATTGTTCTTTTTATAGGTCACTACGCCGCCTATTCCCAGCAAAAAGCCAAGGTCGGCTATCTGTTGCGCCTCGCTGGTTGTGCCGCTAAAACAATGGAAGATACCGCGCAGGTTGCCGTTTTGCTTACGGCGCACTATGTCTATACAGTCGGGTGTAGACTCGCGGCTATGAATAACTATGGGTAGGTTATAGGCCAGCGCCCAATCTATTTGTTGCTCAAAAGCTATTATTTGTTCTTGTTTATAGGTCATGTCCCAGTAGTAATCCAGACCTATTTCGCCTACAGCTGCAAATTTTCTTTGATCCAGCCAGTCGGCTATAATTTTCAGTTCTGCGGTATAGTCGCCTTTTACATAGCATGGGTGCAAGCCCATCATGGCAAAGCAGTTATCCGGGTATTTGTCGGCCAGCTCCAGCATGCCGGGTATGGTATGCTGGTCGCAATTAGGCATATACATTTTAGTTACGCCTGCATCTATAGCTCGTTTTATTTGGTTTGGGTCGGCAATAAGTTTCTCGTCATAGAGGTGGGTATGCGAGTCGGTATACATGGTGTTCATTTTTACAAAGGTACAATCGTTGGTTGGCATATAGCAACGCTATAACCCCACTCCTAACCCAAACTCGCAATACTCGGCTACTGCGCCGTGCGTGTTGAGCAAAGCAGATACGAACAACTCTTTGAGCGCTCCGTGTTCTTTTTTTATTAGGTACAGATTGCCGCCAAGTTTTTCGTAAACATCATCAAATTTCAGGTAGGTCTGGTGGTAATACATGCCTACTTGCATCATAATGCCTATACGACCCACAAGAAACTCGTTGCCTGCAAAAATGCCGCCATCCCATGAGTTGGCTTTTTCGTTGCCTTCGCGCACGCCATAGTTTTTCAAAAACGCATATACATCCTCGTGATAGGCGTAGTCGATACCAGTAAAAGCTTTGTTTTTGCCCAGCCATCTTCTGCTGACATATACCGCCCCTAAATAAGCGGGTTTTATAGGTTTGCCTGCAGCGCGCGCCTCCTTAAACGATATTCCCGCTCGGGCCTGTGCCAGCCACCGGTTGGGTAGTATTGAGGTGTCGGCTACCATTCGTTTTGGCGCCGACGTGGCGGGGAAGTACCGGATGCCCAAGTGGCCGCCAACCATGTTCACACCCAAATTAGGGCTTTTAAATCCGGCATTAGAAATGTGCGTAAAGTTGGCCCCGGCTTGTATGTCCCAGTGGCGGTTGATGTGGTAGCGTAAATCGGTCAGGAGTATGGCAAAATCGTTTATGTGGCTGCCTATGGCCGTATTTATGGTGTCGGCGGCGGTTGGGCTTCCGTGTTTGCGCGTTACATAGCCTATGCCATCGCCAATACGCATTGTCCATTCTAAATTCTTACCGCGAACTAAGGGTATCTGCAAATCGGTGTAAATGCCTACACATTGTCCAAAGACCGCATCGTTGCCATAATCTGTATAGGTTAGCCCCACACCAACAGCGGGGTAGCCGCGGCTTTTGTGCCAGTTTTTTTTGCCATAAGTCTGCCAAATTATGTTCACATCTATACCCGAAGAAAACGCCGGTATTGGCGCCGTAAATTTTTTGGAGTGTTTAATAATTTGTCCGCCAAAAAGGTTGGTTTCAATGCCGATGCCGTCCCACTTACTGGTGGTTTGAGCTTTGATTTTTAGAGGTACTAAGAGGGCAAGCGACAGAGTAAGGATATAAATTGGCAATTTGCGCATAGGAGTAGGTGCAAAATAACTGAAATTCTAAAAAAGAGCCGTCATAGCGTGTAATATAATTCCGAGTGCGACCGCGGTTTTTACTTAATTTGCGTTGACTTAGCGATATATCAGGCGCAAACGAGTAGCGAAGTAAAGTGTTTTGTATTGTTTTGGACAACTGCGCCGGAGTAACTTATTATATTTGAGCACAATAATGAAAAATGCTATCCTTATACTGCACATTGTTTTGATGAGCCTTAGCTGCAATTTGCTCTATGGACAAAACAAAGCCCGTTTCAGCGACTTTAAGCCCGGCATGATTGATGAACAGCTTGTAGAAAAAGCGCTGAAAGTAGCTAATGAGCGCGCAGTCAATTTGCGCTGTTCGGAGCTATATACAAAGGGTGTTATAACATCTACCGGATGGCAACTGGAGTACGATAATAATGGATTTGTAAAGGGTAGAAAAATACACATTGAGCTGTATTGCGAACGGATACACCAGCATTGCGGCATAGCAAATTTTACCTTCAGGCAAAAGCATGAGGTAGATGGCGACTTTTATCCCAAATTGCTATTCGATAAAGTGGGCTATATGTATGATGTAGACTGCGAATAATTTCAGGAAATAGCGGAAGCGATGTATTCGCTTGGATGAAAATGTTGGAGTGACTGAAAAGTTGCTCCAAATTTATTTGCATTGGTTGTTAAATTCCATTTTATTTGACAAAGTAGTTGTAGTTTAGCGTTGTTATTGAAAACAGACAAGGTTATTGTCTTATTGTTTGACAATTAATAGTTGAATAACAGTATCGAGACCTTGATATTCTATAAAACGCAATGCAATGATCAGTCAGGTAGCTAACCACCGTTTTGAACAAGGCCGAGGAGCGCAATTCAATCCGCAAAACCGCTTTTTGAAAGGCGCTTATGTGCAGGAATTTGCAGAAGGTATAGACGATTGGGAACAAGAGAAACGCCATACGGAATATATATACGACGATAGCAAAACGCTGGTCAATAAAGTGACCAGTCCGGATGTAGGAATGTTTTACTCTGCCAATCCTTATCAGGGATGCGAGCATGGTTGCATATATTGTTATGCGCGCAACTCGCATGAATATTGGGGATATAGCGCCGGCTTAGATTTTGAAAGCAGGATAGTGGTGAAAAAAAATGCGCCGGCATTGCTACGCAAGTTTTTTGACAATAAAAACTGGGAGCCAACACCTGTTTCGCTAAGCGGCAATACGGATTGTTACCAGCCCATAGAGCGCAAAATGAAGATAACGCGCGCACTGCTGGAGATATGTCTTGAGTACCGGAATCCCGTAAGTATTATTACAAAAAATGCTCTGGTATTGCGCGATACAGATATACTGCAAGAGTTGGCAAAGCGCAATCTGGTACGTGTGTTTACATCTGTGACATCAACCGATGAAAACCTGCGGCAGCTGCTGGAGCCGCGCACAGCCACCTACAAAATGAGAATGAGCGTATTGCAGCGGCTGACCGACGCAGGCATACCCACTGGTGTAATGAATGCGCCATTAATACCCGGTCTTAACGATATGCACATACACGACGTGCTGAAGGCAGCTAGCGAGGCTGGGGCTAAATGGGCGGGCTACACCGTGGTGCGGCTGAATGGAGCAATAAGCGAGATATTTAAAGACTGGTTATTCAAAACTTTTCCCGACAGAGCGGCAAAGGTATGGGCGCAGATATGCGATTGCCACGAGGGCAAGGTAAATGACAGCCGCTTTGGCAACAGAATGATAGGCGATGGAAAACTTGCAGAACTCATAAAGAGTCAGTTTGATATATATGTTCGGAAATTCGGATTTAATGAAGAGAAAATGGAATACAACCTTGCTGATTTTCGCAGGCCAAGGGTGGGGCAGTTGAGGTTGTTCTGATACTTTGTTTACACTTTCTTAAAATCTGTCGCCTGGCGTTGGAATCAAAAAGAGGCGGTTGCCTTTTTAATAGGTTGTTAGCGATATTTTTTTTATTTTCACCCCCAATACTGAAATTATGCACGATATATTAGAACTTTTTACTTCTATTTATAGAAACCTGACAAATGCCGAATGGATTAATGCGCACTATGGTCTGTACTTGGTAATGTTTATCATTTTTGCTGAAACCGGATTGTTTGCAGGTTTTTTCCTGCCCGGCGATTCGCTCTTGTTTGTGAGCGGTATGATGATTGCTATGATGCATGCGCCGTTTGAAGCTGCTATTTTGAATTTGTTTTATTGGATCATATTGTTGTCGTTAGCAGGTATTATAGGCAATATTGTAGGATACTGGATAGGGAACAAGTCGGGACACCTACTTATGAAGCGACAGGATTCCTTCTTTTTTAAGAAAAAGCGCATTACGCAGGCACACGAGTTTTTTGAGCAAAAGGGCGGCGGCGCCATCATTTTCGCTCGTTTTCTGCCTGTTATCCGCACATTTGTACCTGTTGTTGCCGGTATGGCAGACATGACCTACAAGAAGTATATTATGTATAGCGTACTCGGCGCTTTAGCCTGGGTATCCAGCATGACCTCAATTGGTTTTATACTTGGTAAAAATGAGTGGGTAATCAAGAACCTTGACAAAATTGTTATTATCATTATCCTTGTTACCACTGGGCCGGTACTGTTCAAGATGTTTTTTGGCAGAGCAAAAGAAACACCAACTACAGAAAAATAACTCAACCTCGCTCACAGCATGGAGAAGAAAAAGGCCCTCGGGCTGCTTAGCGTACCGGTAATTGTAGCTGCATTAGGTTATTTTGTCGATATATACGACTTGCTGCTGTTTAGTATTATAAGGGTAAAAAGTTTAAAAGGTATAGGTCTGTCGGATGCTCTTTGCGATACAGAGGGTAAGTTTATAATTAGTATTCAGATGTACGGCCTGTTGTTGGGTGGTATACTTTGGGGTGTACTTGCCGACAAGAAGGGACGTTTGAGCGTGTTGTTCGGCTCCATCTTATTATACTCGCTCGCTAATATTGCCAACGGATTTGTACATACTGTAGATCAATACGCATTGGCGCGGTTTATTGCCGGCATTGGTTTAGCGGGTGAATTGGGCGCAGGTATTACGTTGGTTAGCGAATTAATATCAAAAGAGCAGCGAGGTAAGGCAACATCTATAGTTGCAGGCATAGGTTTGACAGGAGCGGTGGCCGCCTATTTTGTAGCGCATTCTTTCGAATGGCTATCTACTTCGGCCAATCCAGGTTTGCAACATTGGGCCACCGGCATCGTAAGCGATTCGATGGACTGGCGTATTTGTTATTTTGTTGGAGGTGGGCTGGGCTTATTGCTTTTGTTGCTGCGCATCAGCGTGTTTGAGTCAGGTATGTATTCCGACCTTCACAAGACGAAAGTGCGCAGAGGTAACTTTTTTATGTTTTTTACAAACGCAGCCCGTTTCAAAAAGTATCTGCTTGCCATACTCATAGGCTTGCCCACCTGGTATGTGATAGGTATACTCATTACTTTCTCTAAAGAATTTGCCGAACACTTCAATATTAAAGATCCAGTAGATGCCGGTAAGTCGGTGATGCTGGCCTATGTGGCAATTTCCATCGGCGATCTGCTCATTGGGTTTTTAAGTAACTGGCTTAAAAGCCGTAAAAAAGCGCTGTATATATTTTATGCTCTTACTGTGTTGAGCATTATATTGTATTTCAGGTTAGACGGTAGCACAGCTACTAATATGTATCTGGTGTGTATGTTTATGGGGTTTGCCACCGGCTTCTGGGCGCTGTTTGTTACCATGGCTGCCGAACATTTTGGCACCAATCTGAGAGCTACGGCCGCTACCACCGTTCCTAATATGGTGCGTGGGTCGTTGCCGCTCATTATTATGCTTTTTAAAGGCCTCCAGCCGGGCTACAGCTATATAACCGCCGCTGCCATAACCGGCGTAATAGTTATGGCCGTAAGTATAACCGCGGTAATATTTACCGAAGAAACATTTGGTAAAGACCTGAACTTTATAGAAGAATAAGCGGCCGAAGTGCGCTCATCAATAGTTTTATCTTTTCGTTAGCGCAATTTGAGTTGGCTAAATGGTTCGGTACGTTCAAAAAATGTAAATTGCCTTTTAAAATTAAATAGTAATGATCCTTCAGAAACCGCTGACAGATAATTTAGAGTTGATTGCCCGGCAGGTGGTGGAGGGTTTTATATTGGGGTTGCACAAGAGCCCGTTTCACGGCTTTTCTGTAGAGTTTGCAGAGCACAGATTGTATAATCAGGGCGACCCACTGCGACACATAGACTGGCGCGTATATGGCCGGACAGATAAGCTGTTTGTAAAACGCTTTGAGGAAGAAACCAACCTGAGATGCTGTATGGTGGTAGATACTTCTTCGTCTATGCAATTTCCGCAGGATAGTAAAAAGGCATCTAAACTACAATTTGCCTGCGTAGCAGCGGCAAGTCTTATTCAGTTGTTGAAACGCCAGCTTGATGCTGCATCGCTTGCGTTGTTCGACGCCGATGTAAATTATTTTTCCGATTGTCGCTCGTCGCACAGCCATTACAGAATGCTCACCAACGAATTGCAACGGCTTATAGACGCGGCGCCTAGCCAAAACAAGCCGACTAATGCAGCCAAGGCATTGCATCTTGTGGCGCAACAAATGCACAAACGCTCGCTTATTGTGGTGTTTAGCGATATGATGGACGATGCGGATAATGTAGAGGATCTTTTTTCTGCATTGCAGCATTTGCGGTACAACAAGCATGAAGTAATTTTGTTTCACATAGTAGATGGAGCACAGGAAGTTAATTTTGAATTTGAGAACCGTCCATACGAATTTGTAGATATGGAGACCGGCGAGCGGATAAAACTACAACCCCATCAGATTAAAGATCAGTACATGGCTAATATGAAGGCCTACCAGACGATGATAGAAAACCGGTGTCACCAGTACCAGATAGACAGAGTAGCCGTTGATTTATCAAAGCCGGTAGAAGAAGTATTACATGCTTTTTTGATTAAGAGAAATAAACTGATGTAATCACCGATTTTTTTTCTACCTTTGCAAACCGTTTGCGTTTTTAGTTGTTGCAGGCATTGCTTGTCGGTACAAATGCAGCGGTTAACGAAAGGGTATGAAGTATAACAGGGAATATGAGATTGCCTGGCAGGGATTGAAACCCGGACCACACACGTATGTTTACGATATTGACGATCGATTCATGCAGGAAAAAGGTTTCGAGGACGAAAGTTTGAAGAATTGGAAAGCTCAGATAACTCTCGGGTTTGATAAGCACGAAAATTTCTTTATGCTTCATTTCGATATCAATGGTGCGGTAACCACGCCATGCGACAGATGCGGCGACGACTTTGACATGAGGCTGTGGGATGAGTTTGATTTGATCATTAAACTTACCAACGACGAAAGTGCAATTGTTGAAGACGACGATGTGGTGTTTATACCCTGGAGTGAAACGGTGATAGATGTAAGCGGATGGCTGTACGAGTTTTTGTTACTCAGCGTACCATTGCAGCATGTTCACCCTGACGGAGCAGCAGGTGTTTCGGGTTGTAATCCGGAAGCGTTGAAGCTGCTCAACCAGTTGTCTGAAAGCGATATTGCAGAACAGGCGACAAAGACGCTATGGAAGGGGCTGGATGCATTGAAAGATGAAGATGACGCCGAACCTGAATTAGTATAATTAATGACAATGGTGTTAAGCCACTGAAATAGTAAAAGCAATATATTCGCGATTTCGATTTTAGTTACTTAGTACTTTTTATAAAACGTAAACAATTTTTAAAACAATAACTTAAGTAAGATGCCTAATCCTAAAAGACGACACTCACAACAAAGAGGCGCAAAGCGTCGTACGCACTACAAGGCAGAAGCGGAAACATGGAGCTTTGACAAAGTAACCGGCGAGAGCCACCTGCGCCACCGTGCGCATTGGGTAGAAGGAAAACTCTACTACCGTGGCAAAGTGGTGATTGACAAATCGCCAGCTTCAGAGGGTGAATCAATTCAATAACTTATCATTTCCATTTAATGAGAGTAGGGGTCGACTTAATGGGCGGGGATTACGCGCCCGACGAAGCCGTAAAAGGTGTTAAGATGTATTTTGAGCAGACGCTCGATACTGATGTGCATTTATTGCTCATTGGCGATCCTGTTGCCGCTGCTCCATATTTAGCGTCTTTAGACGAATATCGCGATCGGTTTACGCTCATTGAGGCCTCCGAAGTGATAGGTATGCATGAGCATCCCACAAAGGCATTGAAAGAAAAACCGAACTCAAGTATAGCAATCGGATTTGGCCTTTTACAAAAGGGCAAATCCGATGCTTTTATAAGCGCTGGTAATACCGGCGCTATGTTGGTGGGCGCTATGTATTCTATTAAAACGATAGAAGGCGTGCTTCGTCCCAGTATAGCGTCTCCACTGCCCAACATCAATGGCGGTTACAACTTCTTGCTCGATGTGGGTATCAATGCCGACTGCAAACCGGAACATTTGGTGCAATTTGCGCAGCTTGGCTCTATTTATGCCCGCCACGTGCTGGGCGTAGACGAACCTCGCGTAGCGTTGCTGAACCTCGGCGAAGAGGAGGGTAAGGGCAATATTTTGTGTCAGGCTACCTATCCTTTGCTTAAAGATCAGGCAGGCATCAACTTTGTTGGTAATGTAGAGGGGCGCGATATCTTTCTCGACAAAGCCGAAGTTGTAGTTTGCGAAGGTTTTGTGGGTAATGTGGTGATTAAGATGGCAGAGTCTGTTTACGACATTTTTAAAGTTACCAAAGGGTTCAAAGACGACCTGTTAGATAGCTTTAATTTTGAAGTATATGGAGGTACTCCGGTTTTGGGTATCAATAGTCCGGTGATAATTGGTCATGGTATTTCGCATGCCTTAGCGTTCAAGAATATGATAGAGTTGGTTTGTAAGCTTACTCGCTCTAATCTTATCGGCGCGTTTAAAGAGCATTTCAAACCTGCTCCTACACAGTAGGTTACTTCAAAATAATTTTTTACTGCACAATAATAGCTGCTAAATAGCCTGTTTTTGTGCAGTTTTCCTGTTTACACCTGTATCTAAACTTATTGGCAGCGCTATATGATTTGCCTCAAACTAATAGACACCCCGCTGGGTAAAATGCAGATGGGCGCTACCGACGATGGTATATGCCTGTTCGACTTTCAGTACAGGCGGAGTATTGACGCCATTAAGAAGCGTATAGAGACAAATACCGGGCAGCTTTTTGAAGACGGTAGCCACGCTTACTTCGATCTGCTGGAAGGGCAGATAAGCGAATATTTTGCCGGTACGCGGCGCGTGTTCGATTTGCCATTGCACCTGGTTGGCACTCCCTTTCAGATAAGTGTTTGGAAAGCATTGCAGGAAATACCGTATGGCGAAACCCGCTCGTACAAAAGCCAGTCGATATATATGGGCGCCGAAAAAGCTATACGAGCTGTTGCGGGCGCCAACGGAGAAAATGGTATCGCAATAATCATACCTTGTCATCGGGTGATTGGCGAGAACGGTAGTCTGACAGGTTACGGCGGCGGCTTACCTAAAAAGAAATGGTTGCTGGAGCACGAACAAAAACACTCGGGTAAGTCGACGCAAGGCGAGTTGTTTTCATGAAAACGATATGTTTACACAATAAAAAATCGGCAAAGCGCTATCGCCCTGCCGATTATATAACTGTAGTTGCTGTATTACTGTATATTTAGTGCAAAGGGCAGCGCCATCATTGCTTTCCCGTTCATTTTCAGCATGCTTTGTATCTGCTCGTACCATGCAAACTCTTGATTAAATTCTGTTTTCAGCGCTGCTTTTACTGCTTCCGAAGCTCCGCTGTTTGCGCCAAGGCGGCGCATAAGTGCATTTAGTTTGTCTTCCGGGGCGGGGTAGGTTACCACTTTATAGTCATTTATTTTGGCTAAGCTTGCGGCGCTGGCTATAGCGCGGTCTATACCGCCAAGTTGATCTACGAGTCCGTTGTGGTTGGCGTCTGTACCGGTCCATACACGGCCTTGGGCTATGCTGTCTACCTCTGCAAGGGCTAATTTGCGACCGGTAGCTACGTGGCGTTTAAACTGTTCGTATATGGTATCTACCGACGTTTGCATCATTTGCGCTTCTTTGGCAGTAAGCGGGCGCGATGTTGTTGGCAGGTCGGCATAGGGTGCATTTTTTACTTCATCGAACGTTACGCCCAGTTTATTTTTTAGCATTTTATCGGCGTTAAACATCATGCCAAACACCCCTATGCTACCCGTGATTGTGTTGGGTAGCGCAAAAATACTATCGGCAAGGGTAGATATATAGTATCCTCCAGATGCTGCATAGTCGCCCATAGACACTACAAGATGTTTCTTTTGCTTCAGCAACTGCAATTCCCGGAGTATGACCTCAGATGCCATAGCGCTACCTCCCGGAGAGTTTACGCGCAGCACAACAGCCTTAATTTTGTCGTTGTCGCGCACCTTTCTTATCTCTTCACAAAAAGTTTTAGAGGCTATCTGGTTATTGCTGGTTTGTTCGCCGTCTACAATTTCTCCCTCAGCCACAAGTACGGCAATACGTTTATCGTTACCTTTTTGGTCGTTTGCTGCTTCGTTCGTATAGTCGCTAAGCGACACGTATTTAATTTCCTGATTTTCTTTGAGTCCGGTTTTTGTACGAATACGTTGTTCCACTTCATCCCAAAACACAAGGCCGGCTACCATTTTATTTTTTAATGCATCTGTTGGAAATTGAATATCGCCGTTGGATGCCCAGTTGTTAATCGTTTCTTTATCTGAATGTGTATATTCGGCAACGCCGTCCAGAAATTCTGTCCACATGCCTTTTTGAAAAGCCTGAATTTGCAGTCGGTTAGGTTCGCTTATTTTTTCTGCTCTGAATGGTTCGGTGGCGCTTTTGAATTTACCCGCATAGAATATCTGGGGTTCTATTTCCAGTTTTTCTAAAGAGCCTTTGAAGAAGGCTAATATTGTTGCAAAACCTTTGAATTCGAGTCGTCCCGCCGGATTCAGGTAAATGCTGTCTGCAGCAGAAGCAGCGTAGTAAGCGCCTTGGGTAATGTCTTCGCCGTAAGCGTAGATGAATTTTTTTGAAGATTTAAAGTCCAATAGAGCCAGTCGTAATTGTTGCAATGTTGCCCATCCGTTTGGCGATGGCGCCAGCTTCAGTAAAATACCTTTTATATTCTTATCTGTTTTTGCGTGTTCTATAGCCTTCATGGCGTCGTAAAGACCCGCCTCATAGGCAGAACCATTGCTTAACACTGCTAATGAGTTGCTTTGTCCTGTTTCGTGCAGTTTTTTCGACAGATTGATAACCAGAACATTGCCCTTGTTCAGGGTTTCATCTTTTTCTGTTATCGATTTTGAAATGCCTACGATTGCGGCAATAAATAATCCTAACACTACGAAACTCGCTACCACCATTGCAAACAGGGAGGCGAAAAACATCTTGAAAAATTCTTTCATGGTTTTGTTGTTCTACAAAAGCAAATATACCACTATTACCGCCAACGCCGACACAAGGCAAGAGCCCATGTTCGGTATTTAGCTAATTTAACAATGCGTTACTGTTGGCTTTACAGATGGCGCTGTTGTAGATGTATAATTGTTATCAACAATGGTGTTTTTGGTTAGGGTTGTTGAACTGATTTTTTTGTACATTTCCATCAGTATATGCTACAGCGTTGCGCTTATTTGTGTATTTTAAATTTGTATACGCGTTAATTGTTCGTTTATAGCCTGTTAAATTTCGAAAAGCATGAAGTCAGGTACCCGGTTTCGTTTATTTATTGTTTGTTATCTGGCTCTAATACTATTTTGGCCTAATGGGGTATGGGCTCAAAAAACGCATGACATTAATGAATTGATAGTTGGTCTGAAAAAAGAACTGCCGGATTCGTCGCTGCTTAAAGCATATAAAAAGGTGGTTGATTACTATAAGGATCAGGACAACGATTCTGTAGTATATTATGCTATGGAGGGGCTTACTGTTTTTGAAGCCAGAGGGTACGTAAAAGGGCAGGGTAGAATGACGCTTGCGCTCGCAGATTTTTCGGATACGCACGGCAACATGGTCGCCGCAGAGGAGAAAGTAAATAGAGCGCTACAATTATCAACAGCATGCGGCGACCGCGGAGGTTATGCAGATGCAATCAATCTGTATGGCGTGCTATGGGGGAAAAGAGGCGATTACCATAAGGCGATAGGGTGTTTTATAGAAGGACTTAATATCACCGATTCGTTGGGCGATAAGCAAAGGGTAATGGCGGCATTACAGAATGTAGGGCTTATCTATGATTTTAATAAAGACACAGTAAAGGCGTTGGAATATTATAAGCGGGCAGATAGTTTTGCTTCATTCCTGCCATTTTCTGAGAATGCACTGGTAGTGTATAACAACCTTGGTACATACTATCTGGAGCGCGGGGATACCGCTAACGCCTTCAGATATTTTAGGAAAACACTGGCAAAAAGCGCCAACAACGAGTTTATGCTCATACATGTTGTAGCATTGCTCAACATTGGGGAAATTAAATGCGCTAATGGCGCAACAACAGAGGGGATCGCCTATTTACGAGAAGCGCTGGACCTAACCAGAAAACACCATTTGCCCGATCAGGAGGCTGTGGCGCTTGTGGGACTGGCAGATTATTATGCCGATATGCAACCCGATACCTGTCTTTCTTACCTTAATATGGCGCTTGCGCTGGTGCAAAAAACGGGTAACAAACCTAAAGAACTGAATGTATACGAGGCTATGACCAAGTATTTTGAGCATAGGAAAAACTACGAACGCGCAAATTTCTACTTGCACAAGAAGTACGAGCTCTCCGACAGCCTTAACGACGTTAGAAAGGGCAAGGAAATAGCACACCTAACGGCGGTGTATGAACTTGGAAAATCAAATGAAAAAGTATCGGAGCTTGAGCAGTTGGTACGAAAAATTAGAACGCAAAAAGTGTTGATAATTTCTACAAGTTTATTGATGCTGGTGTTTGTATTTGTAGTGCTTTACTATCACCGGAAAACCCTGCAACTCAATATAAAACTGGCCCAGGGTAAAGATGAACTTGCCGCGATGAACAACATGAAGGATAAGTTGTTTTCGGTATTGGGGCATGATTTGCGCGGCCCAATAGCAAATATTCCTGTGATATTAGATATGATAGAGGAAGCGCCTGAATTGCCAGCGGAGTACAAAAATCTGTTGCGCTCACTAAGGGATCATACTATTGTAACAACAGAAACGCTGGATAACCTATTGTTATTGGGGAAATCGGTAATGAATGGGGTGAACTACATACCCGTAAATTTTAACCCTAAGCCCAACATATTGAAGAACATAGACTTGTTGAAGTTTCCGGCAAGCAAGAAAAATATAGCTATAACATTTGCCGTGCCGGATGATCTGGGTGTGCGTGCCGATCCCGGTCACTTCGATTTTATTTTGCGCAACCTGATATCCAACGCTATAAAATTTAGCTATACCGATTCGAAAATAGAGGTTACCGCAAAGCGCAACGAAGAAGAGGGAAAAGTATTGTTTTCGGTGCGCGACTATGGCACAGGCATTAGCCCGGCTATGCAACAATCTCTTTTTAGGTCTATCGTAACCAGCTCTTATGGTACGGCTCATGAAAAGGGCAACGGCATAGGACTGAAATTGTGCGAGGAGTTTGTGCGGATAAATGGCGGAGAAATATGGGTAGAAAGCAAGGAGCGCGAAGGGTCGACGTTTTATTTTACATTACCATACTTCGATTAACGCATTGGATAACAATAACTTTTGTGGTTAAATAAATGTAGTTTTGGTATGAGCGATATTCACAGCAGTGAGCCCCCGTTAAAGTTGCTAATCATCTCGGGCAGTTTGCGCAAGGCTTCGTCCACTCATCAAGTGATAGCTAATATAATTGCAATGGTGCCCTCGCATGTCAAGGCGCTTGTCTATGATGGATTAGGTAGCTTACCACATTTTGATGATTGTCCGGAACCTCAATCTTCAGTAATGGCATTCAGGGAGGCTGTTCGATTGGCCGATGGCATTATCATTTGTACGCCGGAATATGCATTTGGAGCGCCCGGTAGCCTTAAAAATGCATTGGATTGGACGGTTTCATCCGGCGACTTTGTAAACAAACCTGTCGCCTTAATTACTGCCGCTACCGGAGGCGAAAATGCCCACCGATCGCTATTGCTTACTTTGTCGGCTATATCTTGTCATTTGCCGCCGCAAGCTCAGGTATTGATATCGTTCGTAAGATCTAAGCTAAATGAAGCGGGCGAGATTACCGATGAGTCAACGCAACGGCTGTTGCGCAAGGCAGTAGACGCGCTAATTGAAGCCATAGTGCGCCTGCGTCAGGAGGAGGAAAATTAGGTTATTACTTGTATCAGATTTTTAAGATCACGGGTATAGCCTTCCGTCACTGTAAAAGTGCCAAACAATGTGCGCACCTCTTCGTTAGCTATTTCCTGAATAAACGAAACCTGAATGGCTTCGCTGCGATTAATTTGCACAAACTTATTTTTTAGCGACTCGGGTATTAGGCTTTTGAGTGTTTTTACCAAAGTGCAGCGTATAGAGTATTCGCGTTTGTCGGCTGCATTGAGAAATGTAGTATAGTTTTTATCCGACCGTAGGAACACTACATCGGTCCAGTTGGTTTTCTTGTATTTATCCCCAAGTTTTACGAAGAAGAAAGCATCTTCTTTAGCCATAGCCGGCGCCACAGATACTACGCCGGGCGCATTAAAGTTATTGATGGCATTTTGAACAGCTACAAATAGTGTGGCAGGATTAAATGGTTTAGTAAGAAATGCGGAAGGTCCAGCTTCAATGGCGCTTTTAATGGCGGTAGTTTCAGCGGTAGCGGTAATAAAAATAAATGGTTTGTTGTACAAATTCTTAAGCATTCTGCCCAGCTCTATGCCGCTGTTTTTATCGTTGAGGCCGATATCGAGCAACGCCAAATCGAACTCTTTTTTATTCATCAGCGCGATAGCATCTTCAAAATTTGCGGCCATTCCGGCTACTTTAAAACCAAAATCGTTGAGGTGCAGCTCAATACTTTTTGCCCAGATGTCCTCGTCTTCGATAATCAGTATTCTTATTTCGTCCTGCATTTGGCTACAAAATGTTGTTGGTGATAAAGGCTTATAATACCGAAATCAGGCGTTTCGTTACCAAAAAATACCCCCTTCAATCCCAGTTAATTACAAATATACCATGTGTTTGTAAAAATTGCAGTCAAAATTCGAAAATTTATGAAAACGAACATCTTTGCATTTGTCATGTCATTTATGGTTTGTTTCATTTGGTCTGCCTCCTCATCAGCTCAAATGATTACCACCGTAGCCGGCACTTCTTCCACCGGTTATACGCCCGATGGTGTAATTGCTACTGTTGCCCGGCTCAACGGAAATGGAACAGTAGCTTTTGATCATTCGGGTAATATGTATTTTACCGAATTTGATAACCATGTAGTAAG
>CAZLPE010000051.1:13417-25469 GCA_964561325.1 uncultured Flavipsychrobacter sp. | reverse complement strand
GCAATACCCAAAGCTCCGCTCAATTGTGCAGCTGTTCCGGGGCCTCCATCACCAACAAATCCTGATGTGCCGTCGCCGGCAATAGTAGTAATAATGCCGGAAGCGCTGATTTTACGAACCCGATTATTGTTCTGATCTACAAAGTATACATTACCTGCGCCATCAACCGCAACATTTATCACGCCATTCATCATGGCTGCGGTGGCGGGGCCGCCATCGCCAGAGAACCCAGCGGTACCATTGCCCGCAATTGTAGAAATGATACCCGAAGCGCTTATTTTGCGTACACGACTACCATAGGTGTCAGGCAGATATATATTGCCGGCGGCATCTATAGCCAGCCCCTGTGGATAGCCGATCTGAGCGGCGGTTGCCTGACCGCCGTCGCCTCCATAACAACACGCTCCTGTTCCTGCAAAGTTTGTGATGATGCCCGAGTTATCTATTTTGCGGATATGATTATTGTTGTAGTCCGCTATGTATACATTTCCAGAAGCATCGGCTATTACACCCATCGGGTAATAGAAAGTTGCGGTTGTAGCCGGGCCTCCATCCCCGGTGTAACCAATACTACCTGTTCCAGCGACCGTTGTGATAGTCTGACCGCTAAGACTGGTGCACAAAATCACAAAACTGAATAATAACAGATTTCGCATTCGAAAAACGGCAGAAAGAGATCTGGTCCATCGTCCATTAATACTCCTGTTTTGAGTGTGAGCGCTTTTAATTGATTGGAAAATGTTTTGCATAAAACTGATTTTAACTTTAAATTTTGACCCTGTTTTAGACGTTGACAACCGAACAACAGTTTACTATAATTATCCACGATAGGCGTAAGAAGGAATGGATAGAGCTACCTGTTTAAATTCGAATACCTGAAAAGCAACTTTGCTATCTCCAGACCTAAATACGCAACACAGAAAAGCTCAAAAAACCAAAAAAAATATATAAAAATTGCAAAAAATGCAAATCACTTAAAACGGAAGAGCTTTTCAATTCGTTGGTTTTAATTTCAAACAAATCAAAAAACAAAAAGGATAACCACTAAATGACCAAAAATTTAAAAAAAAGTAACAGCGAATCACTTCTAAAACCATGAGTCTTGAGACAAAATTAACAGTATTTGTCAGAAAAACTCAATAATTTAACAAACTAATTGTTAATGTCAATTAAATATACGCTATTGTTTTTGATTTATGTTTGCACCCCTCGTATATCTAACGAATAATTCATAAAAACAGCTTACATATTTAATTTATACATATCTAATAAATAGACTTTCGGATCTGCAACAAATAAAATCATTAGAGCAATTAGCTTTGCACATAAAACTCAAGTAAATGTCTCGAATAAATATTTTATTTTTGTGTATACTATTATCTCTATCTACCAAAAGACTACTTGGCCAGGATACTAAACCAATAAATAATGAGCGCCTATTCGGAAAAATTAAGGCTATAAATCAAAAAAGCAGAGAACTGACAAGTCAGGGAAATACGAGAATTGAATTTAAATACAGATCTACAACCGAATATGATAATAATGGACTGGCTCAAACAAAAATACAGTACAATAAGAGAAATGAGCTTGCATCCACAACTAATTATAGATATCAAAACGGCTTACTGACGGAAATTGAACAGAAAAACAATAGCGGCGCAAGCATTAAAAAAACATTTTTCAAATACAACGCTACAAGATTACCTATATCATCAACTTACTTTGAGCGTGATGAACAGGCGTATCCTGAAATAACTTATTTATATGGCGCAACAAAGAAACTTATTGTAGAACACTATAACCAACCCAACGGTGAATCTGTACATATAGACACTATTTTTTACGATATTGAAAATCGAGATTCAGTCAGAAAATCGATAAATGCAGACGGTTACAGTAGCTGCTACCGGTCATTTTACAACAAAAATGGCTGGATTGCTACACTGGACAGGATGAACAATAATGGCCAACTAGATGCACGAACAAGTTATGTCTACAAAAAGACAGACAAAAATGGCAACTGGTTAAAGAGGGAAATATACAGAAACGACAAACGAGTAAGTACGGCAACGCGAACAATAAGTTACTACAAAGAGTAACCTTCGGGTAGTAAAAACCTAAAGTTGATAGCAGGTGATTTTTAAAGGTATTTTGATAGCAAATATTGAAATACCCACTCAGGATGCTTACATTGTAGGCTAAAAATCTGCTAACTTATTTTTAGATGAAAAAATACTTCATTGTCCCAGCGCTCATGTGCTTTACACTTGCAGCACACGCCGGTCGGAAAAACAAAAAAAACGCTGCGCCGCCCGTAGCCGCCGCTACCCCACCAAAACCGGCCGATAGTACAACAAATAAAAAAGGACCCAAACCATATGAAAAAGTGATAACCGATAAGGCAATCACTAAAAAAGGTTTGTTCACAGTACACAAAGTAGACGAAAAATGGTATTTTGAAATACCCGATTCTTTATTGAATCGCGAAATGATAGTAACCACCCGGTTTAGTAAGATAGCGGGCGGCGTGGGTAAGTACGCCGGTGAAATGGAAAACAATCAAACCATTATTTGGGAAAAGGGACCAAACAGAAATATTTTATTGCGCGTTGTTACCACCATTAGTATGGCCGACTCTGTCAATGAAATATACAAAGCAGTAAGCAACTCCAATCTGAACCCAATAGCTGAATCGTTTGAGATAAAGGCAATTAGTAAAGACTCGAGTGGCTTTGTAATAGATGTCAGCGACTTTTTCAAAGGAGACAACCAACCTATTGGTTTGGGCGCGTTTACTAAAAAAACATACAATTTAGGTGGCCAAATTTCTGACCGGTCTTATATTTCGGGCATAAATACCTACCCTATTAATACAGAAGTAAAAGTTGTTCGTACGTTCAGTTCGTCCCCGTCATTTGGTCCACAGGCACCTGGTCAGTTTCCTACAAAAACATTTCCTGCTGCATTTACCGCGGGGGCGGTAACAATAGAGCTGAACAATTCTTTTATACTACTGCCTAAGAAACCGATGGCAAAGAGAATGTTCGACCCGCGCGTAGGTTTTTTTGCAGACGATTTTGTACTATTCAACGATAATCAACAAAAAGCAGAAAATCAGGTATTTATTGTTCGCTGGCGGTTAGAGGCGAAAGATGAAGACATGGACAAATGGAAACGCGGCGAACTGGTAGAACCGAAAAAACCAATTGTTTATTACATAGATCCAGCTACGCCAAAAAAATGGCGTCCATACTTGATACAGGGCATTAACGACTGGCAGAAAGCATTTGAAAAAGCTGGATTTAAAAATGCCATCGTAGGCAAGGAATGGGACAGCAAAGACTCATCGCTTAATCTTGAAGACGCTCGCTATTCGGTAGTGCGCTATTTGCCATCTGATGTAGAAAACGCATATGGCCCAAATGTACACGACCCTCGCAGCGGCGAAATAATAGAAAGCCACATTGGCTGGTATCATAATGTGATGAAACTACTGCACGACTGGTATATGATACAAGCCGCTGCGGTAGACCCTAAAGCTCGTAAAATGGAGTTCGACGACGAATTGATGGGGCAACTCATTCGCTTTGTTTCGTCGCACGAAGTCGGCCATACATTGGGCCTTCGCCACAATATGGGTAGCAGCAGTCGCACACCGGTAGAAAAACTGCGCGACAAAGCATGGGTGGAGGCAAATGGCCACACCGCGTCTATCATGGACTATGCCCGTTTTAATTATGTGGCGCAACCAGAGGACAACATCAGCCAAAAAGGACTGTTTCCACGCATAGGCGACTATGACAAATGGGCAATACAATGGGGATACAAAGCGAGCTTTGCAAAAGACGAAACAGACGACAAGAAAATTGCAAATAAATGGATAGTAGATAGCCTGAAAGCAAACCCAAGGCTGTGGTTTGGCACCGAAACAAATCCATTTGACCCACGCTCGCAGACGGAAGACCTTGGCGATAACAGCATGAAGGCTTCAGAATATGGCTTGAAGAACATGAAACGCCTTATTGCCAATCTGCCAGAATGGACAAAGGAGGAGGGCGACAAATATGAAAACCTAAACGGGATGTATGCGCAGACTATTGGTCAGTACAATCGTTATATGTTTCATGTATTGAAAAACGTTGGCGGCATCTACGAAACGCCCAAAAGCATTGAGCAGGCTGGAGAAGATGTATACGAGCCAACGCCCAAAGCCATACAACAGGAGGCAATAGCTTTTCTGAATAAGCAATTGTTTGAGACGCCCAATTGGTTGCTGGATAATAATATTCTGAATAAAATAAGCAATCCGGTTGCCAGCGAACTGGTGGGTAATGTACAGGCTAATGTGCTAAACAGCTTGTTGTCGGTAGCCCGATTAACAAGAATGAATACGAGCGCTAACAGGTTTGGCGCAAAAAACACATATGCCATGGACGATATGATGGACGATGTGAAGAAAGGATTGTGGAGTGAACTGACCAGTAAAAAGCCGATCGATGGCTTCCGCCGTAACTTGCAGAAAGCTCATGTAGAGGCTTTGGTAGCGCTAATTACTCCCCCAGCCTCACCTGCACCGCCTGCAGCAACCGGCCGTAATACAGACGTAATCAGCGTAGCGCGTGCGCAACTAAATAGCTTAAAAACGCAGATTACTGCAGCCATACCTGCAACTGCCGACAAAATGAGCAAGTACCACTTGCAAGACGTAGCAGACAGAATAAAGAAAGCGCTGGATCCAAAAGGATAGCAGTAGTTATATTCAAATAAAAAAGCGAGGGATGCTGATTTAGCTCCTCGCTTTTTTATTTGTAGCTACTGATAAAAAGAATTTCGTACAATGCTCTTTTGTATCGCAAAATAGTTATCGGCTATCTAAACAATAACAAATCTAATATAGTTAGCAACGAGAAAACAACGCTTGCAAACCCATTTGTGTTTGCAAAAGCAATGCCTACCTTACTAAGGTCGTTGGGTTTTACAAGCATATGCTGATAAGTGAGCATTGCTCCATAAAACGCTGCGCCTACCCAATACAACCAATGAAACCCGCCAATATAGCCGGCAGTGCAAATAAAAACAGCCGAAAATACATGCAACACCTCAGACACACGCAACGCATTGCGAATACCTAATGCCGCCGGTATAGAAAATAATTGTTGACTGCGATCGAAATCGATATCCTGTAGCGCATAAATAATGTCGAAACCAGATACCCATGTGAGAACCGACAATGAAAAAAGTACAGGCGTGAGCGCAAAATGTCCTGTAACGGCAAGATAAGCGCCTATAGGCGACAACGCAAGTCCAACACCCAATACTACATGGCACAATGGAGTTATTCGTTTTGTGTAACTGTAAAACAGCACCACAAATAGCGCAACAAATGACAAATAAAAACAAACGTCATTGATAAACCATGTCGTGGCAACAAACAACACTGAATTGATAATAGTAAACGCTAAAGCATGTTGTGGTTTTATTATACCCGCCGGAATCTCTCGTTTTGCCGTACGAGGATTTAGCGCATCGAATGCCCTATCGAGATAGCGGTTGAAAGACATGGCGGCGCTGCGGGCAAATACCATACACAATAGCATTTTGACCAACATAGGCCACTGAAACGGATGTTCTACATCAAGGGAACTCATTTCAATATATCCCAGTGTAAAACCTATGAGCGCAAATGGCAGGGCAAATATTGTGTGACTAAACTTTATTAACGAAAGGTAATTCCTGAGCCGTTGTACTGGCGAAATTGCTGCGGTTTCCATATTATTTCACATCGGCTTCAATGCCTATCGTTACTGCTTCCGGCAGGGCGTTTGAGTGTACTATAATATTTTTTTGTTGCGGTCCCGACTTTCCTTGTGTGTCAAACTCTACCGCAATTTCACCATCGTTTCCGGGCGATATGGACTCTAACTGAAAATTAGAAACAGTACAACCACAGGTCACGTCGGTTTTGGATATCATCAATGGATTTTGACCAGTGTTTTTGTATCTAAACACATGCGTTACCACCCTACCGGCAGGCACATTACCAAAATTATACTTGGTTTCGTAAAATTGAATAGTGGTTTTGGGCATTTGCGACACCTGCTGGTAACGGGTGCGCATATCTTCAGGATAAATTATACCGTGATACCGCTGACCATTTTTATCAAAAAATGTGTTGTCCCTACCGTTTGAAGCAATGCTCCTGAAACTCCAATTGCTTACCCCCATCAACTCCAGCACAGCCAGTGTAAATACCGACAATGTGAAAACAGTGAGCATAACCACTTTGTAATTCTTATTCTCCATTTACTGCTGGTTTGTTCTTACAAAGATAAATCTTAATTTGTATTGAAATACTTAATTCCGCAGAGCAACCAACGACTACCCTGCGGAATTTAACAAATCTATTAACCGTAAAAATTATTGTTCAGCAGTTGTATCAGGCCTTCTCTTCCCAGATTTGCGCCAGATGCACTATCGTTTCTACTGCCTTTTCCATGTCCTGCACACTTACGTACTCCTGTTTAGAGTGTATACCCATTTCGCCCGTAAACAAATTAGGACAAGGCAAGCCCATAAATGACAAACGAGACCCGTCTGTGCCGCCGCGAATACTCATACGAACTGCCTGCATACCGGCACGGGTATAAGCCTCCTGAGCGTAATCCATCACCTGAGGATATTGATCTAATATTTCCTTCATGTTTCGGTATTGCTCTTTTACCTCAAAGCTTGTGGTTATACCAGGAAACAACTGTTCTGTTTTCTCTACGAGCGATTTAAGGCGTTGCTCATGTACGGCAAGCATAGCGGTATCGAAATCGCGAACAATAAATTGAACAGTAGCTTTTTCAAGACCGCCCTCTATAGCTGTGGGGTGTACAAAACCCTGCATACCCTCGGTGGTTTCCGGGCACCATTCGTCTTTAGGAAGCATATCTACAAAAGCGGCAGCAGCTTTTATGGCGTGTACCATCTTACCTTTTGCATAACCCGGATGTGCGCTGATGCCATGAAAAGTTACGATTGCAGCATCGGCAGAAAAAGTTTCGCCTTCCAGGTGTCCGCGCTCACCGCCATCGAGCGTATAGCCAAAATGAGCGTCCAGCTTCTTCATATCTATAGCTGCCACCCCTCTACCCACTTCTTCGTCGGGCGTAAATAAAATCCGGATGCGGCCATGCTTAATTTGCGGATTCTGTACAAAATGATTTGCCATATCCATAATAATAGCCACTCCAGCCTTATCATCGGCGCCAAGCAAAGTTGTACCTGAGGCGGTAATGATATCATCGCCTATTCTCTCTTTCAGGTAGGTATGATTATTAGCGCTGATAACCACTGCATTATCATCTGGCAGCGCTATGTCGGCGCCATCGTAATTTTTGTGCAATATCGGCTTTACACCCTTACCGCTACAGTCGGGCGCGGTATCTACGTGCGAGCAAAAACATAGTGTTGGCACATCTTTGTCTGTGGTAGCTGGTATGGTAGCATATACGTAGCCGTGCTCGTCAAGTTCAGCGTCGGCCAAACCAATGGCATGCAGTTCCTGAACAAGAATTCTGCTTAAATCCTTCTGCTTTTCGGTGGAAGGCTGACTTGGCGAAGTGGGGTCGCTTTGAGTGTCTACCTGCACATAGCGCATAAAACGTTCGGCAACGGTAGAAGTATAATTATTTAAGGCCATATTTTAAATTTTCTGCTGCAAAAGTAACTATCTTAGCTTATATGCCGTGGTAAATTCGCAGTATGATATTTGACTGACAATCTTTAGCCCAAGTAAAGCCTAATTTTGCAGGTCAACTTTTTAATTCCCAATTAATAATCCCACTATGTTCGGACTTTCGAAAATTGACTTCTCTCAGATTGTTACAGTCACTTTTACGCTATTTGCAGTTATTGATATTTTAGGGTCGCTGCCTGTTATCATTTCTATCAAAAAGAAAATGGGCGATATCAATGCGCTGCAAGCTACACTGGTGTCGGGAGGATTAATGTTGGTGTTTTTTTTGATTGGAGAAAAAATGCTGCAATTCATGGGTCTTGATATTAAATCGTTTGCAATAGCCGGTTCGATAGTCATATTCATTTTAGGGTTAGAAATGATTTTAGGGCATGAGTTGTTTAAAACCGATGGAGAAATGAAATCAGGCTCATTGGTGCCGGTAGCATTTCCACTTATTGCCGGTTCGGGCACGCTCACTACGGTTATGTCGCTAAAAGCAGCCTATATGTATTACAATATACTTATTGCCATATTCATTAATCTCATTATCATTTACGTAACGCTCAGATCAGTTAATCTGCTCGAACGATTGTTGGGCCCTTCAGGTATTATAGTTATCAGAAAGTTTTTTGGCGTTATACTATTAGCAATTGCAGTTAAAATATTTACCAACAACACCGGATTGCTGAAATAACCAATTTATTAAACACACAAAACGCGGATTGGATGAAACAACTTCATACAATCCGCGTTTTATTATTGATAACCAATCACTTAGTCGTTGTGCTTACCATAAATCAAGTATGTATATGGCAAATAAAATGAAGCTTAAATCTTTACCAGCAACGATGTAAAGAAGGTACGACCATCTGCAGGAAGCGCACCCGGACCTGGGTAGCCGCCAGCGCGGCGAGTAAAATACGTTTCGTTTGTCAGGTTGTTCAACCCTGCTTTGAGTGTAACATTTGGTTTAATCTTCCATGAGGCCGCTGCGTCAAGCACATTGTATGCAGGTATGAGGCCGGTTTGTCCGTTTGCTGTAGGTTTTTCTGTATTGTTTGCATCGCTGTATGTTTTGTCTACATAGCTGTATTGCAAGCTTGCTATTACCGCTTTGTATCCAAAACTAATACCGCCTCTGAAAATGTTCCTTGGTGCATTCTCTACCTGCTTACCGCTGATGTTGGCGTCCAGGTGGTCGGTTGAGTATTTAGAATCTGTGAAACTATAGGATCCATAAATATTGAGGTCTGTATTTGTAGCGCTATTGAAAGCCTTCAAAATATTGATATCTACCAACCCTTCAAAACCCACACTTGTGCTGGCGCCTACATTTGTTATAAAGCGCTCTTTGCCGCCATTGCGGGTAATAGCGCCCACACGGTCATTGTACTGTAGGTAAAACACACTACCATCGAACTGTAAATAGCTTTTCACCTTTCCTTTATATCCTAAATCTGCATTATAGCCTTTAGCATCTTTCAGATCCGGGTCAATTACATCGGTTGTGGGAGGAGCTTGCAAATTGGCAAACTGTATTGGTCTATATGCTTGGGCAATATTTCCGTAAAAACGAGTGGTTTTAGTTGCCTTAAACTCAGCGCCTATACCGAACAATGCGAAACCACGGCTGCGCTGCACGTCTTGCAACATTACCTGATTTCCTTTTGAGTCGAATCCGTTGCGACCATTTGCAGCGCCCTGCAACCACTCTACCCTTGCTCCTGGTATCACTGATATTCTATTGCTCAGGCGAAACATGTTTTCTACAAATAATGCTGCATTTGCAGAAGTAAACGTTATATCCTTCGGATAGTCGGTTAGTACAGCCATATCGTATCCTGTGCCGGTTGTGCCTACGCCCTCTGTGCGGCGATAAGTACTACCCGTATACAATCTAATACCGCCCGACACGGTATTTTTCATTTTACCAAGGTTGTAGTCGGTTATCATTCTGCTTTCCAGACCGTAGTTCCTGTATTGGTCTGCATTTACTGTTCTGTTGTTATACTTGCCGGTAGCTGCATTTATTGTGTCTGCTACAGTTATGGGCTGCAAGTACCCCACGCTGTTTCGGTCACCAATAGTTCCAAATAGTTTAGTTGTCCACAGCGTACGGTCGCTGATTTTGTAGTTAGCTATGATAGCCGGAGTAGTCCAGGTAATATCAAACCAGTTGCGGCTCCTGAAACTTTGCTGTGGATCGCTTTTCAGTTGGTTGTCTGTAAGACCTCCGGCCTGTTGGCTTCTCAGGTTCGACCTCATCATCTCAGCAGATATAGACAATTTGCTGGTTACATCCCAGGTGAACGTAAAAAAGCCTGAGTTGGTGTTGTAAGCCGAATTTTGCCGCCATCCATCGCCATTTCTATGGTCGAAGAATGCATAGTAGTGGATTTTACCCTTCTTACCGCCAATAGCATTAAAACTGTTGAACATATTGGCGGAGCCGACTGTTTGTTGCGTTTCCAATTCGAATGGCTTATCCATTTCAGATCCATTCTTCAGGATATAATTCACCATACCTCCAAATTGCGGGCCATATTGTAGCGAGCCCTGTCCACGCACCACTTCAATGCGCTGCACTGCCTGTAGCTGAGGATTATAATATGCTTCCGGATAACCGAAGGGATCGGCGGCTATATCGTAGCCATTCTGACGGGTGTTAAACTCCCAGCTACGGTTTGGGCTAAGGCCGCGGGCGGCTATACCTATCTGTATGCCACTTGGGTCGCTTTCCCATATCTGAATACCGGGAATTTTCGCCATCACCTGACGCATAGTGTTGGTAGATAAGTTGCCTTGAACATTATCTAACACGATGAGCGCAGATTTTTTACCCGCATAAATATCTGTACCTACAATATCGGGTAGCTGTTGATAGTCGCTCTTACTGTTTCTACCTAAAATGGTGATATTGGGCAAATAATTAGTTGGTTCTTGTACATTGAGGGTATCCTTCACCACAGATTGCGCCATTGCAACGCCTCCAAATAACAATGGAAAAACTAAAATAGAAGTACTTTTTTTCATGCTGTTGATTGAGGGAGCAAAATTGCCACAGCATTATGGAAAAGGTTTTTAAAATCAGGAAAAACTGAAGGAAACAAATGATTCCCGAAAATGAAAAGAGCAGCCCTTCATTATGAAAAGCTGCTCTCTGCAAATATTGTACTGCTCGCTTACTTTCCAGCTATGAACAATCTTTTAGTAGTAAAATAAGTTGGCGTAGCGATGGTTACGAAATAACTACCTTGCGCAAGCTGATCAACCGCAATATTGGCAGCGCCGGTAACGGTATGGGTGGATACAAGCTGACCTGTGATATTGTAGATCGACACCAAAGCTTGTTCGTTCGAATTGGGCAATAATACGGTAACAACATTGGTAGCCGGATTAGGGAAAATGCTCACATCACTTTTCAAATTAGCCACATCTATACCTGTAGCGCCGCAGGTACCCGTACCCCAGATACAATCTGCATACTCTGGATGGTCTATAAACGGATTACGATTGTTTTGCAGCGCATAAGCGGCATTATTTCTGTCGATTTCTTTTTTGCTAACCGGATCCAAGTGATGCCATTCCAGAAGCATTTGCGCCGACCAAGTTTTTAACGCTACCAAAGTGGCTATTTCCCAGGTAGAAAACCTACCGCTATCGTTTCTGTAGCAAGTTGAAATATAAAAGTACGTTCTGGCTAAATCGCCTTTGAAAGAGTCTATTGGTTCGAAGCAGTTGCCAGACGGAGCGCCCGGATATACATTGTTACCAATTTTACTACCATTAGTGAATGTCTGGGTTGCCGTACCAACCTTTCCATAGGGAAGATCGCCCCTTTTAAAATTCACATAATAGTCTGTAGGGTATACTATAAACAAATCTGTTTGCATGGGTGTATCGCTGGCAAACTTGCTTTGCGGCCAGGTGTGCTCGCGATTGTAACACCCGTGTTCGGCGCTGGGGCTCGAACCGCTACACTGATCGGTTACCAATGTATATTCGTAAGCAGGCGTGCCGCCCGGAATATCTGAATATACATCCCACAACTTTCCACTTGGTTTTTTATCAGTTGTATTGTAAGCGTTCCATAAACCGGGCGTATACGTTAGTACGGTATGGGGACGAATGATATTGCGCAACGCAGCTCTGAGCGGCTGACCGTTGAGACCGGCTGCTGTACTATAATAACCAGGAGGTTGCGCAATGGCTACTCCAGGCAACATCAATAAAAGGACGTAAAAATATCTCTTCATATGTAATAACTAAAAAATGCAAAGTAAAGTGGAATAATCTGAATAAAATCTATTTCTTGGCAATTAAGTA
>CAZLPE010000051.1:0-13317 GCA_964561325.1 uncultured Flavipsychrobacter sp. | reverse complement strand
CCCGATTTTGCCTCCTCCTTATCTTCTTTAGCTTGTAGCGTTTTCTGAATTGCAGCGCAGGTAGGATTATCGTTAAAATCGCCCATCAACAGGATTTTTGTATTAGCATCAATTTTCATGAGCGAATCGACAATTCGTTTGTTTACAGTCGCCGCCAGATTTCTGCCTGGTTCTGTAGCTGCTTCGCCGCCGCTTTTCGACGGCCAGTGATTGACCAAAAAATGCACTGTATCGCCAAGCAAGACGCCCGTAACATGCAAAATATCGCGCGTTGGTCTTTTTTGTCCTAACTGTTCCAAAGGCACTCTTACAGGTTCTGCATGCAGCAGTTTAAAATACTTGGGGTTATACAGCATAGCCGTGCTGATTCCGCGCTCGTCAGATGTTGGAAACCAAACGTATTTGTAATGCCGCCCGGCTATTTCGGGTTGCTCTACCAGCCGACTGAGTACTTTATCGTTCTCAATTTCTACAAGTCCTAATACTGCCGGTCCATCGGGCGTTACCGAAGCGCCCATTTGCTGAATAACGGTAGCGATGTTATGCAGCTTTTGCTTAAACACCGTCTCGGTATACTTATATGCGCCATCTGGAGTAAAATCTTCATCTTTTTTTGCGGTGTCGTCCTCTGTATCAAAAAGATTTTCACAGTTATAGCTGCCAATTGCCACAACTTTATATTCCTGTTTTTGGGCGTGCGATTGAAATGCAAAAGTTAGCGCTAAGAGCGCCAGTAAAAACGATCTATTCAATGTTAATGAGTTGATACGCAACAAAGGTAGTAGTTATTTAATATGCAAATCAACTACTATCGCCCAAATAAAAAATGGCCAAAAATTATTAACTACAACTGTATACGGCTATGACAAACCAAAGTTTTATTTGGAGCAAAACCACAAAAATCGATACCTGTGGCTGACGATCACTCTATTAAGTAATCATTAATTATGCACTTTCAGTTACAAAAACAGGTTAGCTGCCGAACTTTGCATTGTAATATTCGTAGTTTTGCGACCTGAAATATAAATTCATGTATATTTTTTCTACCAGATTAACTACGCTTTTCACCTTGTTATTGATTGGAGCCTTTAGTTTTAGCGCTTCAGCTTACCACCCTGCCGGAACCGGCAGAATAAAGGGAAGAGTGGTACTCAAGACAAATGCGCAGCCCATTAAAGATGTTAATATAAACGTTCCCGGCAACGCAAACACAGCAGTAACCAATACAAATGGTATTTTCGAGATAACCGATGTAAATACCGGTGCGCAACTGGTGATAATATCAGGCGCCGGAATTAATACCGACACCTTCAGAGTAACTGTATCTGAAGGGACCACAACAGACATGGGCGACCTAACAGCAAACAATGCAGAAAATGCAGGATTTGACAATGGCGATATACCAACCGTGACATTAGACGACAACTCTGGTCAGGAAGACGAAAACGCTACTGCCAGTTCGCAAAGCACATCGGGCTTTTATGTAGCTAATCAAGATCCGTTTTTATTTACAGCGGCTGTAGTTTTCGGCCCATACAGATTTCGTCCTCGCGGTTACGACAATTCTGATGTTATGATCAATGGCATTCAGCTTCAAGACCTTGAATCGGGTTTTGCGTCGTTTGCCCTTATCGGCGGACTTAACGATGTTATGCGTAGCCGCACGATAACTTATGGTTTAGCGCCCGCAGAGTGTTCCTTTGGCACCATAAAAGGGACTACCTATATAAATGCAACAGCTGCCGACCAGCGCGAGGGGACAAACATCTCTTATCAGGCAAGCAATAGCAACTACCGAAACAGGATAATGGTGACGCACAACAGCGGCGTTAGCAAAAAAGGCTGGGCATATTCATTATCCGGCTCTAAAAGATGGGCAACTGAAGGTTATGTGCCTGGCACCTTTTACGACGGTTATTCGTTTTATGGCTCTGTAAGTAAAGTGATGCGCAAAGGACAGTTCAATCTTACAGCTTTTGGAGCGCCGACACGCCGCGGCAGAGCAACCTCTGAAATTGATGAAGTATACGACATTACAGACAATCATTACTTCAACAGCGGCTGGGGTTACCAAAAAGGAGAAAAACGCTCTGCTATTATTAATAATGGTATGCAACCGTCGGTAATAGCCAATTACACCTACAAGCCTAATGACAAATTAAGATGGAATACAGCGCTGGGCTATCAGTTTGGATACTACAAAAGGTCGAATCTGGACTTTTATAACGGATACAATCCAAATCCAACCTATTATCGCAACCTACCCTATTATTACCTATCTGGCGTAAACAACCCAAATGCAGCGGCTGCGGCTGCGCTGCGCGCCCAATACAAAGCGCATCCCGATATGCTGCAGATACAGTGGGACAATATGTATAATGCAAACATGATGAACACCCAAACAATATATGATGTGAACGGTGTTGCCGGCAATAACTTTACTGGCAAACGCTCCATATTTGTATTGCGCGACGAGGTGGATGATATGAACAAAATTTCTTTTAACTCTAATGCCACCTATGCTGCTACAAAAAACATAACACTGGATGGCGGAATAGAAGTTATTTCACAAAAAGACGAATACTACAAACAAGCAACAGATCTGCTTGGCGGCGACTTTTTTGTCAACTATAATCAGTTTGCTGCGTTGCAAAACCCGGGGCAACCAAGTTATGTGCAAAACAACCTGAACAACCCAAATCAACTGATTAGAAAAGGCGATAAATACGGTTATGACTACATACTGAGAGCGCTCAACTACTCAGTTTGGGGGCAAGGGCTATATTCATCCAACATCATAGACGGATTTGTAGCGGCAGAATTTGGAGCTGTATCGTTTAGTCGCGAGGGGCTTATGAAAAACGGATTATTTCCAAACAACTCCAACGGTACCAGCCCAACGCATAGCTTCAACACAATGAAGGTAAAAGGCGGTATTACGCTGAAAATCAATGCTAAAAATGCGCTTTATGTAAATGCTGCTTATTTGAGCGAAGCGCCAAAGATTGATTACGCATACATATCTGCACGTACGCGTGATTTTGTAGTAGACGGTATAAAACCCTACACTACAAAATCTATGGAAGCCGGATATGCGCTAAAAACACCCATTTTAAACATTAGGCTAACAGGATATGCTACAGATGTTACCGGTAATACTATGATCAAACGTTTCTGGAATGACGACCCCGATTTTCAGTCGTTTGTAAACTATGTAATGCAAAATGTTGATTCAAGATCAATTGGCGCAGAGTTTGTAGCAAGCGTTAAAATAAATAGCAAACTGTCGGTTACCGCTGTAGCCGCAAAAGGACAATCGTTTTATACGAATCGCCCATCAGTATCTATCTATCAGGATAATGTGCCCAGCAATATTCCTATTACAAGAGATGTCTACATCAAAAACTACTATATGGGCGTAGGTCCTCAATCTATTTATTCGCTGGCTATTAAGTACACGCCCGGTAAAAATTGGTTTGTAAACCTTGATGCAAACTACATGGATGACAACTATGTAGAAGTTAGCCCCGACCGCCACACACAGATTGCATCTGATATGGTAACACCAAACACTAAACAATGGAACGATATTTATACACAGGAGAAACTGCCCGGAGCTTTTATGATGAATGCAAGCGTTGGAAAATCGGTAGACATTAGTAAGTATACAAAATGGCTCAAAAACAAGACAACGCTAAACGTGAATTTAGGCGTCAACAATTTGCTCAACAACACTGATATTAAGGTAAATGGTTTTGAACAATTGCGTTACGATTTCCCCAATCAGAACCCATACAAATTCCCTAATAAATACAATTATGCTTTCGGCCTTAACTATTTCCTGACTATAGGATTAAGGTTTTAATTTTTTCAAATAAAAATAAAAATAACCCAATATGAAGTTTATTCGCTTTTCGCTATTGATGCTGGCAAGCAGCCTGATGTTCAACGCATGCATTAAGAAAGAATTTGAAACACCGCCAAGTACGGCTCAATACGATCCAAACTTAACAGTACACGCATCTATCAGAAACATGTCTGATATAGGCCTGAATATGGCGCCCGGCAAGTGGCGTGTATTGGGCGATACTACAATTAGCGGCGTAGTAGTGGCCAACGACCAGTCGGGCAACTTTTACAAACAGATAATCATAGAAGATACGTCTATGACCGGTATAATTTTATACCTCGACAAAACGTACTTATACTCCGACTTCCCAGTAGGACGGAAGCTGTATGTAAAACTCAAAGGATTATCGCTCATCAACTACAAAGGCCTACCTGAAATAGTGCTTTCGGTAGACTCGACAGGCAATACAACCGGCATACCCTCAGGCCTGATAAACGATTATGTAGTAAAAGCTTCGTACCCCAACACAGTAACGCCGCTTGATGTAACTATTATCGACATAAAATCTAATCCTAATAAATACATCAATACGCTGATAAAGCTGAAGGACGTTCAGTTTAACGCCGCTTCCAGCAATCAGTTATACGCGCAGCCATCCAGCATGTCATCTGGCACGTCGCGCACAGTAGAAGACTGTATGCATACAGCAACAGTTGTTATGTATAACAGCGCATATTCAAATTTTCAGGCGCAAACAACACCATCGGGAAATGGCACAGTCACTTGCATATGTTCTCAATATTATTCTAACATGCAATTGCTGATTCGCGACACTACCGACGTAGCATTTACAAGCCCAAGATGCCCATAGTTTAAATAATTTCGGTAGTTTAACCAATCGTATTTACCTTTGTAAACAAAAACAAATAAAAAAATAGGAACATGAAGAAACTATTACTTTTCAACAGCTTACTTTGCCTCGCTACAGGCGCCTTTGCCCAAACCGTGACATTAACCGGAACATCATACATGCAGGATTTCAACTCGATTGGCTCAAGCATGCCTACAGGGTGGCGCGTATATAATGGTTCTGGCGCATCAAGCATCGGATCATTGGAAGTATTGGCAACGTCATCTACAACCGGCGTATACCGCGATACTGCTTGCGGATCGAGCAACGTGACAAGCGGCGGCTTCAAAAACTATGCATCTGCAAACGTTACCACAGAAGGTACTCCATGCTCAGTGCAGCAAACAACCAGCGACCGCGCATTGGGTGTAAGACAAGTATCAAAAACAAATCTTACCCACCCAAACCTCGATTCTGGCGCGGCATTCGTTGTAGTACTTGCTAATACAACAAGTTTGTACAACTTCAATTTGCAATTTAAATTACAGTCGCTGGATACATCAAGCCCTCGCCTTACAAAATGGATGGTGGACTATGCAATCGGTTCGCCAACTGCATTTACTCCGATAGCTACAGTACCGGCAAACCCAACAACTGGCGGTAATGTATTTAGTAATACCAACGTTACCGTTAACTTTGGTACTGCGCTCGATAACAAGCCATCAAATATTTATATACGCGTGGTAACGCTTGAAGTTTCTACAGGTACTGGCAATCGCGCTTCATCTGCCATAGATGATTTTCAGCTGACTTATTCTTCAACTGTTGATGTGAGAAATATCAACGAAGCAGGCGCTACTTCATTCAACCAATTGGGTATTGGCAATGCAAGTGCCGTTAATTTCAACTTCAACACTATAGATGCCGGCGAATACACGCTTACGCTCAGCGATATGACCGGTAGAACAATGCACACTGAAAAAGTAAACGTTTTAAGCGGCGACAATAACATCGCTGTATTGAATGCAAACCTTGCAGCAGGCATGTATGTGGCGCGCCTTACAAATGGTACAACTAACGGCGTAGTAAAAGTTGTGGTTCAATAATTCGATAATAAACATTTATATCTATAAAAGGCTACTCACTGGGTAGCCTTTTATTATGTTTGTATCAGCGCTTGCACCATGCAAACGGGAGCATTAACTTCATCTTTGCGCTATTATAATAAAAAATCTTGTAGTAGTATTGTCATGCTCAAGGCAATTCACATCAATAATTCTGCAATCAAAAAAATATGGAACGATTAACTGGACTCATAGGCATTATTTTGATTTTAGGCATCGCGTTTTTAATATCGAATAACAAAAAGCGTATCAACATCCGGCTGGTAGTCAGTGGATTATTGCTACAAGTGACCTTAGCGATATTAGTGCTTAAGGTGCCCGTTATCAATCATTTTTTCCAATATTTAGGAAAAGGCATGCAAAAACTGGAAGGGTTTGCACGCGAGGGCGCAGCATTTGTGTATTCGGGCATAGGAGTTTACGACCATACCGGCCAGGTAGTAAACTATGGAGGAACGCCTGCTTTTGTGTTTGCGTTCAACATAACAGCTACTATCATTTTGGTGTGTATCATAGTAGCAATTCTATACCATTTACGTATTATGCAAACAATAGTATCGGTAGTAGCAAGAGCGATGAATTTTGTGATGCGCGTGAGCGGCGCGGAAGCGCTAAGCAATGTAGCCAGCGCGTTTGTAGGGCAGGTAGAGGCACAGGTAATGATAAGAGCCTATTTGCCTACTATGACCAAAAGCGAACTGCTGGCATCTATGAGCGGTAGTCTGGCATGCATAGCAGGGGGTATACTAATAGTATATGCCAATATGGGCGCACGAGCCGACTACCTGATAGCTGCCAGCCTTATGGCTGCGCCCGGAGCGCTGGTGATATCGAAGATTGTGTTTCCGGAAACAGAAGAATCTCCAACGATGGGCAACGTTAAACTGGAAATAAAAAGCAACTACACCAACCTTATAGATGCAATAACACATGGAGCAGCAGACGGCTTTAAGATAGCCATGAATGTAATAGCTATGCTTATTGGCTTTATTGCGCTTATTGCTATGATAAACTGGATGCTTGGGCATATCTATACAGGATTGTCGCTCGACTATATTTTTAGCAAGGCGTTTTACCCTATAGCATGGACAATGGGCGTGCCCATGGAAGACGTAAACAGCGTGGCCACGCTTTTAGGTCAAAAACTTACTGTTAATGAATTTGTAGCCTTTAAAAATATGACTTCGCACAATGTAAATATTGTAACGCCCAAGGGACTCACCATAGTAACGATAGCCATTTGTGGATTTGCCAATTTTGCAAGCGTAGGAATGCAGATTGGCGGCATAGGCGCATTGGCTCCCGAACGCCGTACCGACCTTGCTAAGCTGGCTATGAAAGCATTGCTGTGCGGCACACTTGCATCGTACCTGTCGGCTACAATAGCCGGCATTTTGATGTGATACAAAAATAAATCTAAAGAAAAATTTGTTGGTACCAAATTGTTACGTACTTTTGCAATCTCAAATCGAGGGAATGGCTGCGTAGCTCAACTGAATAGAGCATCTCACTACGGATGAGAAGGTTTCAGGTTTGAATCCTGACGCGGTCACAGAAATGAAAACAGGCTGGATATTTTTCCAGCCTGTTTTCATTTAGGCTGGTTCTACGGGGTATGTCCACTAAATGGCCGCGATGAAATTCAATGAGAAAGCAAAAACAGGCGATTAGCACAATAACTAACAATCGCTTCGCTAATAAGCCCCCCCCCCTTGCAACTCAATAACCCAATAACTTCTTCAACCAGTCTATAAACGTGAGTTTTTCAGGAACGTCAGTTTTTACCTGCGGGGGCGCAACAGGCATTTTAGGTACGTCCACTTGCTCATTATTTGATATGTCTTTATTAATAGCCTTGCCCAGCAGCAAGTTATCATACCGAGCTCGCCGCTCAGGATTGATGAGTACGTTACGTGCAAATGAAGCGAGCCCTAATTTACCTTGAATGTCTACGTCTTTACTACGCTCCTGATGCCACATAGCAGCCTGCCACTTTGTTTGTTGCCTTATATAGGCATTCTCTATTTCTGCGGCAGTTGCTTCAATGTATACATCAAGTATTTTATAAAAATTATATAGTTCGCCGTTTTGTGCATACCAGGCGCTTTCACTGCTACCGGTAGCATTATTGGCTGTGTTGCCGGTAGTAGCAGGCTGTGTCTTAGTATTGGGATCTAATATACGCTGCTCATATGCGAGGTGATCGGAAGATATGGGGCGAGTTGTGCTTTTCACAATATACTCTTGAATAGCCGTCCCGACATACTCTATAAGCGACACTCTTAACTCTACCTGCTCATGGGGCTCTTTTTCATATATTCCGCTATTTAACCAAAAGTCAATTCGCTTAGTCTTATCTGCAAACAAATTGTTCGAGGTAAATTTCGCTTCCTTAATCGGCATGAGCGTATCGCTTAATGTCATACTCCATACTACCCGCGTATTTTCCGGCGAGTGAATTATTTCATCTATTCTATAACTATATCTTGAATTTTTCATGCCCTCCACTTTGTAAAATGATTAATAACGTAGCTATTGACTCGTCAGGTCTATATGATAAACATCCTCCTTATTGCGCGGTATATTGGTAACAATGAATCCCCCGGGTTCGGGTATCTGCTCGAAGAAATCGAACACTTTGCAACTTTTAGGAAGCGGTGAAAAAAGCAATGTAAAATACAGTGTGCTTCCGGGCGGCACTTCCGTCCATATAGGCGCAATAGAAACGCCCTCGGCATGCAATAAATGACTTTTGTGCCGACCATGTATATCTTTCAAAAATGTAGTAGTCCATATACGCACTAAGGTACCGTCGAAATCGTCGTTAATACGGCAATGCACAATTACCTGACTTTGTTCTTCTACCGCATTCAATAGTTTTTTCCGTACGCTTTCGTCTATTACTACTTTCGTTTCCACTAATGTGTCTGTGTCTTCCATACCTAATATTACTGTTTGCTTTCTTTTAATAGTGTTTGTTGTGTGGTAGGGCGCAAAACTAAATTTACCTTGCAATTAAAAATAGGAAAAAGACGCGAAAATACCACTATCAAGCGTCTGTCAAGGCTAACATAATTCCCACAATTACAACTTTAAAAATGTAAACGGCATATGGTGCATCAACAATAGGCTACGATAAATAAGCGCTCTATAGTTACTCCAAAATCTGATTTAGATGGCCTAAATTGCATGTACAATTGAACATCACCAAAAGACAAACAAAATAATATGCGTTGGCAAGGCGGAAGAGAAAGTGAAAATGTGGAGTACGACAGTGGCGGCGGCGGTCGGGGCAAATTGATAGGCGGCGGCATAGGCACTTTAGTCATAGCGGTTATTGTATATCTGCTGGGCGGCAATCCGAATCAGGTATTGCAGCAATCGACTAAACAAGACAACGAAATAAACCAAACGTTTAGCAGCAAAACCGAACACAACGACCGTACAGATAAATTTATAAAGGTAATACTGGCCGAAACAGAAAATGTATGGAGCGACCTGTTCAACAAAATGGGCAACGCATACCAAAAACCAAAATTGATAATTTTCAACGGATCGGTATCGTCGGCATGCGGATTTGCCAGCGCTGCTTCAGGCCCTTTTTACTGTTCTGGCGATGAAAAAATATATCTGGACAAATCATTTTTTGAAGAATTGAAAACCAGGTTCGCAGCCCCAGGCGATTTTGCCAATGCTTATGTAATAGCTCATGAAGTGGGACACCATGTGCAACACTTGCTGGGCACATCAGACAAAGTGCAACGGATGCGAGCAACACTATCTAAGAAAGAAAGCAATAGACTATCTGTAATGCTGGAACTTCAAGCCGATTTTTATGCCGGTATTTGGGCGCACTACATAGAAAAAACTGAAAAGATAATAGAAGAAGGCGATATAGAAGCGGCGCTAACTGCCGCAAATGCAATAGGCGATGATAGACTGCAACGCCAAGCAAATGGCACAGTGACGCCCGACGCTTTTACACACGGCACATCGGCGCAGCGGATGTATTGGTTTAAGAAGGGCTACGAAACAGGCGACTTACAACAAGGCAATACATTCAAAGAGCTGCGTTACGAAGACTAACACGAAGCATATATATACCCAAGAATAGATTGTGGCAAAAAAACCGGTGGTCGGGCATTAATTTCCAACCACCGGTACAAAGAAGAATTACATTTTCTACTTATTTTCTGTTTCGGGAGGAGCTACTTCCTTTACTTCAAATTTCTTGCCGCTCATTTTTTCTATGAGCATGAGGCCCAGCATGTTTTCCAGATTGCCGCTACCCTGCCCTCCCCCGCCAGATATCAGCACATCGGGTATCAGTTTCATATTGGCGGCGGCTATTTTTTCTACTACCTGTATCTGTCCAAACACATCTTTACCCATTGCATCGGTCTGTAGTTTGTACGATTCCGCCGTAGATTTACCTTTTGCCAAAATAACCTCTGCTTCCGCAAGACCAACCTTGGAGGTTGCTTCGGCCTGCGCTATCGCAGTTACTCTTGTGGCATCAGCCTCGGCTATAGCTTTAAGTCGGGTGGCCTTAGCGGCGCCTTCTGCCGTAAGTTCCACAGCTTTTGCTGCGCCCGATGCCCGTTCTACATCGCTATTAGCAATATTCTTACTGATCTCAACGCCGCGCTCAGAATCCACCACCCGCGGCTGCATATCTGCCTGCGCCTTCATGTTGGCCAATAGCTTCCGTTGCTCCTCTGCTTCGGTTTGCGTTTTGTAGGTTATCTTTTCCTGTTCGGCTATTTGTTTGTCCGACACAATTTTTGTCAGCTCTACAGGCAATACCACGTCGGCAATGAGCGTATCCTTAGAATCAATAAAATGCTCTTTCAATACTTGAATTATATGCTCTTTGGCGGTAGCCTGCAGTTCTTTACGCTGTGTATACAGATCGAGCGCCTTGATATACTGCGCCGCATTGCGGAAGTGCGACGAAATAGCCGGCTCCAACACCTGCGAGATCAGGCTCTGTATAGAGCCCTGGTTAGCTATTACCATAGGGGCGTTTTCCATAGGTATGTGAATGATCACATTTACATCCATACTCACGCTAAAGGCATCGGCTGTGCGTAGAGTTATCGTCTTCAGGTTAGAGTCCAGATCGTGTGCATGCGACCGGCTGTCGGCCCAGCTGAGGGTTATCTGGTTTGTGGGCACCATATCTACCTTGTAGGCCTTGGTGTTCAGCGGGTGTTTACCCGGGCCAAGCGGTTCGCGCCATATGCCTTTATAGCCGTTCTCTACTATTTTGGCATTCACTTTACTATCACTGGTATCTTCGCCCTTTTCGCCTACATAGCTGGTTATAACACCGCATTTGCCTATTTCTACCACAGTCATCAACACCTTATCCAGCGTAGCAAACCACGGATTGATAGCATAATTGCCTGAGCGCAATACAGGTATTTGCAAGCCCTTCTGTCCGTTTAGCGCCAAAAATGCTGCTGCATCCTGAAAGTTATTGTGTTTATCCAGCGGCACCTCGTCGGCGGCTATTTTAGCGGGGTCCATAATTGGTCGACCTTCATTCACTGTCACAATACCAATCTCGTCAGCATTAATACTGGTCCACATCTGGTTTACATTCACTTTAAACAGCGACGTATTGATACGGTACTTACCCGGCATCAACGTTTCCAGTTGTCGGCCTTTTTCTCCGCCATTGTTCAGGAATGCTTCGCCATCCAGAAAATTCATGTGACCGTCTACTTTCTTGCCCAGCAGTCTTCCTTCTGGTATGCTTGCGCCGTCCATAGAGGTTACTAAACCCATAAACCCGCCTGCTACGTCTACTATGCGCTCTATGGTTACCTTAAACAGCATAGTGTTGATACGGTAGTTACCGGGTCCCAACACCCTTATCTGCGGCCCCTTCTGACCGCCATTGATCAAAAACTTCTCCGCATTCTGATAGTCTTCGCAATCTACAGGTTTAGCAAAAATCCTGCCGCGCTCGCAGGGAGCGCCTGCTATCGACTCAACAATACCTACTTCATCGTCGCGAACTACCAGCACATTTACCACCTCTACATGAAATAAAAACGGATTGATACGGTGCTCTCCATCGGGCAATATAGCCACTTGCGGGCCCTTCTGGCCGCCATTGGCCAAAAACGCTTCGCCATCCTGAAACGAATTGCACTCAACCGGTCGTGCAAACAACTGGCCGGAATCGAGCGGCTCACCGGTAATGGCAGTCACCAGGCCCAACTGACCAGTTTCGATTTTTATGAATTTATATTTACGGGTTTTATAAATAAACGGTGTGAGCAATCGCATACCGGGTCCTAATATGCGGGCTTGCACACCTACTTCGTTCGATTTAGCAACCGTGCGGTTTTCAGGCATAGTAGCGCCAAACCAACGCCGCTCTAATACTACTACTTCGTCGCCCTTGGCATTTACCAGCGACGAAAACAAAACAATAATTGCCAGTATGGCCAAAATAGCCACAAGAGGGCTACTGAATAATAAACCAATCATTTTTAAGGTATTAAATAAGAAAATAGGAATTGAACTTCGTAGTGGATGACGGAGAAGGGTTATGGTGGCGGTTTGCTGGCCACAAGGCCGGCAGAAGTGATACAAAGACGCATCAGTTTATTTGCATTAATGCAAATACGATGCGAAATTACACAGAAAGCACATCACAAACAGAAATACCGCTGGTTTTAGAGAAAAATATTTTACGTCTTGAAAGCCGTGGGTTGTGAAATGTTTAAGGCGAAATATGTGGAAAGGAAATTAATTACAATAGCGCCCAAGCAACCTACTATTATTGGGGTCTATAGCACAATTAAGCTGATTTTCGCAAATACCTTGATTATACGTTGCCACCTGCATTTTCAGCCCGGCGCGCGCCGGTTATCTGAACCACGATTAAACTGATTTTCGCGAATACCATGATTGTGCGTTGCCACCTGCATTTCCAGCCCTGCGCGAGCTGGTTATCTGAACCACGATTAAATTGATTTCATGAATACCATGTTTGTGCGTTGCCACCTACATTTCCAACCCTGCGCGAGCCGGTTATCTGAACCACGATTAAATTGATTTCATGAATACTATGATTGTGCGTTGCCACCTGCATTTCCAGCCCTGCGCGAGCCGGGCAGACACATGGGGCTGCCCCTACCATTTTAATCCTCACACATTTCCTCCCGCCATCGGACATTACCACATGCGACATATACAGCTCATTCGGGCTTTTACCCGATCAAGCCTATCCTACAATCAAAAAATCAAGGTTCAGAATGCATTTAGCAGGTAGCGACCCTAAGGGGCGCATCGCAATTCAATACACAATTTGCTACAAACCTTTGACTCCTAACGGAGTCTCCCACCGACAGGCACAGGTTGTTCTATCATTTAAAAAAACCTATAAATCAAATAATCAGGGCAATCAAAAAAAATCAACGTTCAGAAATTACTGCACCGCCACCCGCATACACTTCCTGCCGCCATCGGGCATT
>CAZLPE010000050.1:14349-26166 GCA_964561325.1 uncultured Flavipsychrobacter sp. | reverse complement strand
GCAGCTCCGCCGGGTGTTACACCTGTAATGGTTATGTTGTTTGCCGCTGTTATGCGTCCTTTGCCGTCTACTGTATATGCTGGCACCTCTGTTGCGCTACCATAGCTACCTGCCGATACGCCAGAAGTAGATAATGTGGGGTTAGGGTAAAGACCCGTCAGATCGCCGCCCGCAGAACCGCCCGGCACATCAGACGGCGTAGCCCATGTATTATCGCCACGCAAAAAAGTAAGCGCTCCGGGTGTGCCAGTTGCACTATGGTCGGTGATACCCACATTGCCGGTAAGATTCAATTTTGAATAGCTTATTCCGGCAGTTGGGCTAATATCAGCATCCGTAAGTGTGCTGTCAGCTACCTTGGTTGATGTTATCGCGTTATTGCCCACTGCAGGGTTTGGGTAGGTTCCCGTAAGGTCGCCTCCTGCTGCGCCGCCCGGCGCAACGCCGGATATAGTAGTGTTGCCGGCTGCTATTACTCTACCCTTGCTGTCTACCGTAAACATGCCTACCTGTGTGCTGCTGCCATATGCTCCCGGTGTAACAGCGGTATTCACAAGTGTTGGGTTGGGTAGCATGCCGGTCAGGTCGCCGCCAGCAGTGGTGAATGCGTTAAGGGCAAGCCATGCTGTGCCATTATAGAAATAAAATCCGCTCGCGCTATCTGTCTGGTATACTAATAATCCCGTTGCCGGACTGACGATCAACGATTTTTGTGCCGATGTCATTCTTGGTATTAAAAGCCCTCTGTTGTTAGCGCTAAGGTCCATAAGAGCGCTTGGGTCGGCAGGCGCGCCTGTTCCATTCACTGAAACACCTTGTTGAGCCAATGCTCCGGTAGTTGTCAGCATCGCAATTGCAGCGATAGTAAGTTTCAATAACCGTTCTTTATTCATATTAAGGTATTTTTATAGTTTCGATTGGGTGTAAAGACAAATTTGTTTCAGCTGTAGCGGCACACTATCTATTTGTGAACAACCAGGCGATATGTTGCGCGTTCGCCGTCTGTCTCTATAGTTAATATGTAGTTCCCATTCGGGATATCTCCTAAATCGACAGTTTCATCGAGCCTATTGTCCTTTACTGGCGCAGTTCTGTCTACAATATATTGTCCAAGCACATTAGCAACCGACAATCTAACCTCGCCAGAAACCATGTTTTTTATAGCTCCTTTTATTGTAAAGGTGCCATTGTTAGGGTTTGGATATATGCCCAAGTTGCCGATAAACTGAGCGTTATTTAATCCAACTGTATTCATTCTTACAATTAAAGAGTTGAATGAAGGCCATGAACAGAATCCGCTGCCAACAACTACGCAACTTACCGAATCTCCTTCCCTGAATTCGTTACTTATGTATATACTTGTTGTTGCTCCGGGAGCGGCGCTGCCATTTTTATACCATTGGTAGGTAGGTAGCGGTCCTGCGCCCGATACCTCTGCAATAAGCGTATCGTAGCCGCCTTTTGAAAATGGGAAATCTGGTTTTGCTACTATGTTGATAATTGGTATATAATTGGTATCTACGGTCATATTTGCTGTTGCTATGGCAGTAGTGGTTGTGACACATGTGGCACTGGTTGTCAATATTATTTTTACTCTGTCGCGCTCTGTGGGTATATAGGTCAGCACACTATCGGTAACGCCTGTGTTCACACCGTTGACCAACCAAGTGTACGAAGGAGTGGAACCACCATTTATAGGGCTGGCAGTAAATGTCGTCCTCACGCCTTGACAAATATGCGTTCCCGGATCAATTGTATAAATTACACCCGGTGTCAGGCGTGGGTTTATAGTTACTATAGCGCTGTCTTGCGGCCCCCAGCAACCAGCTACTGACCGTGCGCGAAAAAAATAAATTCCAGATGCCGTAACAAGCGCAGTGTCTTTAGGGTAGGTAGTTGAAGTGTCGTCAGATGAAGATCCTTGATAATAGATTATGCCGCCGCTGCCGCCAGTCGCATCCAGCGTTACTTGCGCGCAATGCGGTCCATCGCCGCTAACGGATACCGGCAATGGTACGCCGGTCAGCCTCAGGCTAACGCCCGGTGTATATTGGCTGTAGGCGCTATTTGTAGTTGTTAATTTGCAACGGTAATAAATATCGCTGGTCACTAATGGAGAGTAGACGGAGCTGGTAGCGCCTGCCACATCGCTCCAAGCAACGCTATCGTTAGAATTTTGCCATTGATAAGCCATTACCGGGCCTGCTACATTTAATGACAGGTCGGTGGAAAAAGAAGGACATGGCGCAATAGCCACTGTAGGGCGCGTAATCAGTCCTTGTACATTGCCATTGAGTACACCGCTAACCAGCAAATTTGCAGATAGCGATCTGTCAGAGCGAACGAAAAGATTGTTATTAGCGTTAAAATTGCCAGCGATAAGATGGGTTGTCCTATTTACCGATACAAGGGAGTTGAAAATAGTAGACCCGGTATTGTTAATGTTTAATTGGTTCAAGGTAGTTGTTCCGGCGCCAGAAAGTGTAACTCCACCTAAAATATTAAAAGCGCCAACGGTGTCTGTGTATACGCCGTTGTTTACTAAACGACCCTCGCCAACCGATACCTGGTATCCTCCCGAATTGATAATAATGTCCGACCCAAATGTAACATTAATCTGACCATTAGCCGAGCTAATAAAGCAAACTAATAATAGAGAATTAAAAAGGGTTGCTAATAGTTTGGCTCCAACGTTCATGTGCAAAATATTATAAGGTCCTTAACAAATATAACAATTGCGTTTGAAAAAAGCAAATATTTTCAATGTATTTTGAGAAGTACTTTTTAAAGTATTATTGCAACTGCAAAAATTACAGTTCAAAAATTACTTTAAAAACCAGTAATTCATTAGTGTTTACTGCGATACGCTTGGTGAATTTGTATATTTAGCGGTTGTTGTTTTCACTTTGTTTTATGCCGTAGCGGTGGCCGTTTGCAGTGTAGCGCCTCTTTTGATTGATTCCCACTCTAAAGTACATGAATAATAATAGAAGTGTTCTGATGAAATGTCATGTTGGTGTAATGTTTATTTTGTGAGTAGTTTTTGATCTGTTGGTTATGTTGTATATTAGTCTACAAATGCAGTGTATGCATACCTTTGGTTAGAGGTATTGTTTATATTTATGGTGAGTTATTAAAGCTATGATTGCCGCTCTAAAAGAGAATATTGAAAAGACTATAAATAAGAAGCTGAGCGACGCTGAAATTGAGGCATTTTACTCGCTAATGTCGGTGCATACATTCGAAAAGAAGGAATTACTTTCTGAAGAAGGCCATCGGTGCATGTATATCTATTTTATTACTCATGGTTCTTGCTTTTCTTATATTACTGATGAAAACGGAGAAAAGCATGCAGTTCAATTTGCTTTAGAGGGTTATTGGATTTCAGACCTTTTTAGTTATTTCTCGGGCGGCAAAGCCATTTACAGTATAGAAACGCTGGAACAAACAACAGTACTAAGGCTCACAAAGGATCGCTTTCAACAAGCATGCGATAACATATCGGTATTCGATCGGTTTTTTAGACTACTCATTCAAAACGCCTATGTATCGCTACAATATAGGTTGGCAAAAACAAATAGTGAGGATGCAGAACACAGATATGCAGAATTTTCTGTGGCTCATCCAGATTTTATACAGCGTATTCCGCAATATTTAATAGCATCCTATCTTGGTATTAAGCCTCAATCGTTAAGTAGAATCCGTAAAGAGCGAATTAAGAGAAAACAGTAAGTCTTTTATTATTGTAGCTATTAGTTAACCTATGTGAATAGAAATAGGTTGCAGATCCCTCAACTTTGTATCGCAAAGGAAGTACGTCTTTAGCATGAACGTTTTTTAGCTACAACATTTTACAAGCAATTCATTATTAAAGTGTTTTATGGACAGATCTGATTTTCTAAAAAAAGCAATTGCAATCCCATTTATGTTCTCAACAAGTAAGGTACAGGCGCTTGAGGCAATAACCAGCCAGTTTACAAATACTGAAAAAATGCCGGTGTTATTCATAGGCCACGGTCATCCAATGAATGCGCTATTCAATAATTCGTTTACGCAAGCGTTGCAACGAATTGGTAAGACGGTACCAAAACCTAATGCGATAATGATGATTTCAGCGCATTGGGAAACTAAGGGCTCGTTTGTATCTGTAAACCCAAATCCAAAAGCTATATATGATTTTGGAGGTTTCGATAGAAGATTATTTGATATTAAATACGAACCCAAAGGGCATCCGGCGCTTGCAAAGGAAGTGATGAATATGCTACCCGGAATTAACGAACACGCTACGATGGGATTGGATCATGGCGCTTGGACAGTACTCAAATTTATGTATCCTAATGCAGATATACCGGTATTTCAGTTAAGTATCGATTATACTCAATCGCCGGCCAAACACTACGAAATGGCTCAAGCGTTGCGCAAGATGCGGGAGAAAGGTGTTTTAATAATTGGCAGCGGTAATATTGTTCATAATTTGGGTAGGCTTGATTGGGAAAATATCAATGCAAAAACGGAATCTTGGGCGTTGGAGTTTGACGAACAAGTAAAACAACGACTTGACTCCGGTAATTTTTCGTCGCTTGTGAATTACAAAGCGATGGGCGCTGCAGCATTAATGTCGGTTCCGTCCGAAGATCATTATTTACCTATGTTGTACACATTAGGTTTCGCAGCGCGCAACGAACCGGTCACGTACTTGTACGAAGGATTTCAGTATGCCAATATTAGTATGAGGTGTTTTAAAATAGGATAGATGAAACAAATATTGTTAACGTTGTTGAACTTAGTAGTCTTTATGCAGCCAGCAAAAAGTAGTTTTTTGAACAAAGCAGATACCATATTGCATTATTTATACCGGTTGCCGAAGGTTAAAACTGTGCATCCTCCGGTATTAATATTATTGCATGGTGTAGGCAGTAACGAGAATGACCTGTTTTCATTTGCTCAAATGGCGCCAGATAATTTTTTAGTCATATCGGCGCGGGCGCCGTATACCTTGTCGGCAGGGAGTTATGCATGGTACTCAGTAGACTTTTCTGCTGGAAAGCCCGTTATTGATGCGGCGCAAGCTGAAAAGAGCAGAACGGAGCTACTGAGGTTTTTAGACCAATTAAAAGAACTTCATGATTTCGATCCAGGAAAGGTTTTTCTTTGTGGTTTTAGTCAGGGCGCAATTATGTCTTATAGCGTGGGGCTTACGCAACCCGATAAAATTAAGGGCATAGCAGTGTTGAGCGGCAGGTTGCTCGATGAGGTGAAACCAAAAATTTCTAAAACTGAACAATTAAAAAAACTACAAGTCTTTATTGCGCACGGCGAGCAAGACAATGTGCTTGGTGCGCATTATGCGGCTGAAGCCAATCTGTACCTAAAACAATTGGGTATAATTGCTACAACCAAATTATACAATCATGGTCACACAATTGATCATGGTGAAATTGTTGATTTGATGCAGTGGTTGAAAACGGTAAGTGAGTAATTTTTATAGTGCGTCTTTGCCATGGTGCACATGGCAGTAATATGCGGCATTTAAACAGGGACAGTTTAAATGCCGCATATTTTTCTATGCATCATGTACAAAAGATCTTTTTGGTTAGTAGTTTAATAGTTTATAATTTTGTGAACAATTAAACTAAGGCTTTATGCAAGTAGATAAGGAGGTTTATAAACTGCAAGCGGAAGTATGCAAGGCTATTGCCCACCCATTGCGTCTTGAAGTTATTGATTTGCTGCAATCAGGCGAACTATGTTTTAGCGACATCCTAGAAGCAACCGGCGGACTGAAGTCAAACTTGAGCCAGCATTTATCTGTTATGGTTGCAGGCGGCATACTTAATATTAGGAAAGATAGCAGGTGTAACTATTATAGTCTCTCAACAAGCATGGTAGCCGAGGCGTGCAGTATGTTGAAAAACGTAATGATAGAATCGCTAAAAAAGCAGCAACAAATCCAAAAACTAATACTTCAATAGGTAACTTATAAAGCAGTTTATATGGAAGTGCAACTTGGATTAAAAGCGAATTTGAAACAATTTTCACTACTCGTTGTTATAAATGGTTTTGTAGGCGGTATGGTAGGGTTAGAACGCTCGTTACTACCACAGATTGCCGCTGTAGAATTTGGCATTGCAGTAAAAACAGCAATACTATCTTTTATTGTAGTTTTTGGTATTGTTAAGGCATTAACCAATTATTTTACCGGTGCTTTAGCAAATAAATTGGGCAGAAAAAACCTGCTGATTATGGGTTGGTTTTTTGGCTTGCCAGTACCATTTATGCTTATGTTTGCGCCGAGTTGGAATTGGATAATAGCAGCAAATGTTCTCCTCGGTATCAATCAAGGGCTGGCATGGTCGAGCGCAGTGGTGATGAAAATTGATCTTGTTGGCGATAAAGAACGTGGCTTTGCTATGGGTATGAATGAATTTGCCGGATACCTGTCTGTAGCTGTTGTAGCTTTTTTATCTGGTTGGGTAGCTTCAAACTTTGGATTGCGTCCATATCCATTTTATATCGGTATAGCTTTGGCAATACTGGGGCTTATTGGGAGTATATTTTTTGTAAAAGACACAAAGCGATTTGCAGCGTCGGAGGCAGCTATTTCTAATTTACCGCGTTTGAAACACATTTTTCGGGAGACAGCCTGGCTAAATGCAAATTTGGGCGCTGTAACACAAGCCGGCTTGGTTAACAATCTGAATGATGGAATGGCTTGGGGTATTTTTCCAATACTATTGGCTGCGAAAGGTTTTTCCATTATTCAAATTGCAGCAATTACGGCTGTTTATCCAGCTGTGTGGGGCGTTGGACAACTTTTAACCGGAAAAATGGCAGATAAATTCTGTAAAAAAGATTTGTTGTATATGGGCATGGCCTTGCAGGGTTTAGCCTTATTGGTATTACCAATTGCCTCTACCCTATTCACTTTTGTAGCGATATCTGCGGCGCTTGGTTGGGGCACAGCTATGGTCTACCCAACTTTTTTGGCAACTATTGCAGAAAACACTCACCCACTCGATCGCGCTAAAAGTATTGGTATTTTTAGATTATGGCGCGATTTAGGATATGCCTTCGGCGCGATATTGACGGGAGTTATTGCCGACTTTTTTAATGTTAATACAGCAATTCTATTTGTCAGTGCGCTTACGCTTATTTCTTCTGCTATTGTTTACCGCCGAATGACTTGCAAAAATTCAGACTCAGTTAAGATAATTGACTGGCTTATTAATTTGCTCGGCTACCAGCCACATAAACATTGTAATAGCTCTTGCAGTATAAAAGATGCTCAAATGACCGCACTGATGCATTGTTAAATGGCGCCGGGGAAAGTTGCATCAGCGAATGTAAGCGACATATAATAGACGCATATTTGTCGTCTACCGTTAATCATAGCGTATCTGGGTGGACTATATGGACTGTCTTTTCACTGCAAGATAGTAATAGGCTAAGCTCCGTTTCCAAGATATCTTGCTTTCTAAGAGTACATTCCCATATTCTTACTAATTTCCAGTTTTTGGCTTTCAGTGTTTCACTCACAAGAAGATCTCTTTTCTTATTTCTATCTATTTTAGCCGTCCAGTAATCTTTGTTGCTGGCAGGTGTGACATTGCGACATGTATGGCCGTGCCAAAAGCATCCATCAACAAATATTGCTACTCTCAATGCCGGAAATACAAAGTCGGGTTTGCCAAATAGTTTACTGTTTCTCCGCCAACCGATGATTTTACGGCTCTTAAAAAAAGCAATCAATTTGAGCTCGGTGGATTTGTTTTTTTTGCTTTTCACCTTGCTCATTATCTGGCTTCGCTCTTGTGTAGAGAATGTATCGGCCATTATTGGTTTAGCGCTGCTTTTGGTTCACTGTTTTGCTTATGCTCTATCATATCGTTGGCATTCTGCTCTGTAATAAGTGGTAACAGATTATCTATCACGGCTTTTATTAAGTTTACAGGAACAGCGTTACCCGCTTGCTTACGTGCATGCCCGTCGTTTTCGGTAATCTTGTACGAGTCTGGAAATCCTTGCAACCTAAACATTTCCCGCGGCGTAAGTCTGCGTTCACCGTTTACCAAAAGGTAATTATAACTCGCTCCAGATCTTAGCGCGCACGAATAAGGGTATGAGGTAATGTTTCCCGACTTGTTCTCGTGCCATATAGCTATTTTGTGCGGCGATTTATGTGCATCTTTTCGCTTCTGTACAATATAGTCGGATGCATAATATTTTTCATCTACGCGATAGTCAAGTACTTCTGACAGAGGACGATAGTTCTTGATAGGTTCGGGAAAAGTAAAACCGGTGTTCCACCTATGCCCAACAATTATTACGCGCTCTCGCTTTTGTGGTAGTCCATAATTTAGTGCATTGAGCACGGTATGCTGTACATGGTAACCCAAATCTTCCAGCGTTTTGATGATCACTTTGAGTGTTTGCCCATTGTTATGACCAACTAATTGCTTCACATTTTCTAAAATGAATGCCTGTGGTTGCTTTGTACGGAGAATGTTCGCAATGTGAAAAAACAATGTGCCTCTGGTATCCTCGAATCCCTTCATCTGACCTATAATACTGAATGGCTGGCAAGGGAACCCGCCCATTAGTATATCGTGATCTGGTATAGTGTTGGGGTCAATCAGGGTGATATCTCCGGCTGGAGCTTCGCCAAAATTGTTTTCGTAACTGCGTCTGCAGTTAGGGTCTATGTCGGAAGCAAAAACCCCCACCGGAGTAATGCCGCTTTCGCTGCAACTTTGGTTCATGGCAACTCTGAAGCCGCCAACGCCACAAAAAAGGTCTATAAACCTTATTTCCTTCATATTCCTTAATTGTATGCTCAAAGATACTTCATATGGTTGGTATTTACGGTGCCCTCGGCTATGTGTGTATGGTAGAGAACGCAATGTTGTATACCTTTGGCGCATAACATTTAAGGAGGAAATATGCAATTTTTGAAGGTGGTTTTTGTTTCATGCTTCTCAGTTGGCGCTAGTTGTACCTATGCCGCAGATTCGTTGGTGAAAAAATACGATTTCGTTTTGGTGCAGTTGCGTTCTGAAAATAACCGTATTGCTGCGATGAGAAAGAACAACGATAACCAAGGACTGGAAATGGTGTTGAAAGATGGGGCCATGGTAAGAAAAGTAATGATCAAAGATTTTAAAGAAAATTTCGATTATTGTCCGGTCTACTTTTATATGGATACTAACCTTAATCTTGTAAAACAAAGGAAGTTTGCCAACATTTTGTTTACCGCCGATAGCATACCTGTAAACAATATACACGTATCGGACACGTCTAATAATTACCTAATTGTATATTACGGCCATCCTAATGTGCAAAAGAAGGAGTTTAACGCAAATAAAAACGATGGTCGCTTTAACGGCAACGAGCCAGTTAGCAGAGGCCTGATTATTAACAATGCTGATTTTGAACAGATATCGTATATCTATAAATTTTCCTATCAGAATTTCACGTTCAGAATGAGGAAGAGACATAAGGATAAGTTATACGTCTCCAAACGTTACGACATTGAATATTTCCCTTATGCAGGAAGATTGAATAGTATATTGAAGTCATTCAACGGCTACTTTGATATTAAATTGATAACTGGCTTTGCGGATGAAAATATTAAGTAGCTGACAGTTCGCTTTTCACTAAGAGCCTGCATTTTTTAGCGCAGCTCATTTCCCCAAATAGAAAAAGGATCGGTTTACGCCGATCCTTTTTCTATTAATGTTATTGGTTTATTGCCCCATTTTCTTGAGCATCTTCCAGTGTTCTTTCAAAGCTATTGCAAAAGTTGGCATCACTTTGTAGGGGAGTCCGTATTGCTCAGCGGTACGCTTTACTATCTTTGATATTTGTGGGTAGTGTACATGCGAAATGTGTGGGAACAGGTGGTGCTCAACCTGGTAGTTCAATCCGCCAATAAACCAGAACATCCAGTGACTGCGGGGCGAGAAGTTGGCTGTATTGAGCAACTGATGTATTGCCCAGCTGTTTTCCATTTTTCTGTCTTCGCTTGGCAATGGAAACTCAGAAGATTCCAATACATGTGCCAATTGAAAAATGCAAGAAAGACCTAAGCCGGCAGTGAAGTGTAACAACAAAAATCCTCCAACAACCATTTGCCAAGACATGCCAGAGAATAGAATTGGCAAAACCAAAACATAGCCAAAATAGATGATTTTGTAAATCGTCAACTCTATCAGCGCTTTTGTTAGCGTTATTTTCTCCTTTTTCAGCAATCCTCTGTTGTTATAAATAATGAGCAGACGATAATCTTTATAAGTTACCCACTGTAGCGTAAGTAAGCAATACAAAAACCAGCCATAGATATGCTGATAGCGGTGCATTTTTAGTTTTTTGCCATGCGGCGAGAAACGTAAAAGACCACCAGCGTCTATATCTTCGTCAAGCCCTTCTATGTTGGTATAGGTATGGTGAAGGATGTTGTGCTGAATTCTCCAGGTAACATCATAACCGCCTACAACATTCACAATGTCGCCGACTATTTTATTAACAGTTTTGTTGCTGGAATAGGACCCATGGTTGGAATCGTGGTGTACGGCGCAGCCTATACCTATCATACCAAGACCCATAAGGAACCAAAGAGAAAAAAACAAAAACGCGCTGGATGCGCCTACGCCGGTAATGATTAGAATATTAGGCGTGAAAAACAAAACTATCATTGCAACTGTTTTCCATCTTAATGCACTGTTGCCTGTGGGAGCGATATTGTTTTCTTTAAAAAAAGCGTCTATATTTTTTTTCAATGTATCATAGAAACCATCTCCATTCTTGTGTGCGAAACGCACGATATTAGTTTTACTCACTCTTGTACTAAATTAAATTTGTTTCTGCTAAAATAAGCAAACACCCTTACAAAATCAAGGTGTTTCTAAAATGTTATATTTTGTTAAAAAACTTACCAATTTCAAAGATAAATAGCTTTCCGGTTAAAACGAAACCGGAAAGCTAAAAAAATGTAGAATATTGAAAAAAAAGAACTAATATGGCCAGTGATGGCGCATCATATGCCCGTTATTTAGACAAAGACTCATATTTAGACTTCATCTCTTTCGATTTGTCAAGTTTGTTTTGTCTTGCATATACCTCTTTAAGCGCCAGTATACTTTGTTTGAATGTCTTCATGTCTTCGCCTTTGAGGTTTTTTTCGTTGGCTAAAAGTACTGTATATGCTTTTTCGAAATAAGGCATTGATTTGCCAAACATGGCGTCGCGGCTTGCCTTAAATCCATCGTACTTCTTTTGGTCGGCGTCTGATGTGCCGGTAATGGCATTCATCTGGTCGTTGAAATCAGTTGCCTGATTAAAGTAAAGCGCGCCGAAGTTGTAGTTATATCCAGCATTGTCTGGCGAAATAGTAACCGCCTTAGAAAACGCTTCCTCAGCCTTGGCTACCATTTCAGCAGCGTTTGCAGGCTTTTTACCGTCTTTAGGATTAGCCATACCCAAATAGGTAGTACCCAAATTGAAGATAATATCTGAATTTTGCGGCTCTTTTGCAGCAGCTTCTTCCAGTTTCTTCAACAATTCATCTTGTTTACCGCTGGTTATGAAGTAATTCAGCTCGTAGTTGCGGATAGTTACATCGTTCGGGAATGCTTTTCTTCCTTCTGCTATCAGCGCATTGGCTTCTGTAGTTTTAGAAGTTTTGTTGTAAGCATCTATCAAACAAGCATATACAGATGCTGTTTTGGTAATGTCGTTGTTCTTCACCTTGAGCAATAGCGGAATAGCTTCTTCGTACTTGCCAGAAAAATAAACGCTGTTAGCCATGGTCTGGTAGGCGTT
>CAZLPE010000050.1:0-14249 GCA_964561325.1 uncultured Flavipsychrobacter sp. | reverse complement strand
TTTTCAATCTCCTGCATTTTCAGGTATATCTGCGCTTTGGCAAATAGCGCCTTTGGCTTTTCTTTTGTTTCGGGATTCGAAAGCGCTTTATCTATATTTTCTTTTGCTTCGTCGTAGTTCTGGCTTTTAAAAGCCACGTTTGCAGTAGTTACATATTTATCCTGCGCAATACCGGTGAAGGTAATGCCTACTGCGGCTGCAATAAAGATTGCTTTTTTCATTTTTCTTTTTTTACTGTTATGGTTAATGTTTATTTCTCTGTTATTTAGTCATTATTCAGCAGGCGTTTCTTCCTGTGTCGCCTCGGCCGATGCCTCTGGCCTTTCTGTTCCTTCGCCGGCGCCTTCTTCCTGCTCCAGGTCGGTAGCTTCCTCTTCTTCCTGTTCCGCTATCCGCGCTATTGCCGCTATTTTATCGCCCTCGTCTATATTTATGAGTTTCACACCCTGAGTTGCTCTACCAGCCTCGCGTATAGACGACACTTTCATTCTTATTGTTACGCCCGATTCGCAGGTTATGATCAGATCGTCTTTTTCCGACACACCCAGCAGACCCACCAAAGCGCCTGTCTTTTCGGTAACATTTATGGTTTTAACACCTTTGCCGCCTCTGTTGGTAACTCTGTATGATAGCAGATACTTTCTGTCTATACCTTCTGCGTCTTTCAAAACTACCATGTTGCTTGGATCTTCCTCTACCGCCGTTTCTTCAGTAGGCGCCCCATCGGCAGTTTCTGATTTATCGTCTTCTTTTGGTAACAGGAACGCCGTGCGTTTACCTAAGCCTTTTTCAGATACCACAAGCACCTGTTTGTATATATCATCTTTAGATACACAAATCATGCCGATCACTTCATCGTTGTGCTCATCCAGCTCAATGCCAAATACGCCGATTGCTCCCCGACCGGTAGCGCGCACTTTTTCTTCAGGGAAACAGATTGCTCTACCACTTCTTACCGCCATCATGATGTAATAATCCTTCATGCATAAAGACACATCGAGCAATTGGTCGCCTTCTTCTATGGTTATAGCAATAATACCGTTTGCACGCGGACGGCTAAAATCTGCAAGTTCTGTCTTCTTAATAATACCCCTCTTGGTGCATAATACTACCGAATGAGATTCTACAAAATCTTTATCATCCAGTTTCGGAACATCTATTACCGTCCGTATTTTATCATCAGGCGGTATTTGAATCATATTTTGAATAGCCCGGCCTCTTCCGTTTTTGTCGGCCTCGGGTATTTCATACACCTTCAACCAGAAACACCTGCCTTTTTCTGTGAAGAATAGCAAAGTGTGGTGGGTAGAGGCTACAAACAAATGCTCTATATAATCTGCTTCCCTTGTGCGGCCCGCCATTGCGCCACGGCCTCCGCGGCGTTGCGCGCGGTATTCGGCTGTAGATGTGCGTTTGATGTACCCCATATGAGAAACTGTGATTACCACATCTTCTTTCTCTATCAGGTCTTCTATGCGCATTTCATCGGCCATGTAGTGAATCTCGCTTTTGCGGGTATCGCCAAAGCGTTTTTGCACCTCGAGCAGTTCGTCTTTTATTATTTGGAAACGCATACTTTCGCTACCCAGTATTTCTTCAAGATGCGCTATCAGCTTCATTAATTCTGCATGTTCTTCGCGAATTTTTTCGCGTTCCATGCCTGTCAATCTTTGTAATCTTAGCTCCAGTACTGCTTTTGCCTGAATTTCAGACATGCCGAACGATGTTATCAAGCCCTCTTTAGCTATGTCCGGATTTGCAGAGTTTCTAATTAACGCTATTACTTCATCCAGGTGATCCAGCGCTATCAGGTAGCCTTCTAAAATGTGTGCGCGTTTTTTGGCTTCTTTAAGCTCGTAGCGTGTGCGGCGTACTACTATTTCGTGACGGAAAGAGATGAATTCTGAAATCAACTCTTTCAGATTCAATGTTTTAGGACGTCCGTTTACAAGCGCTACATTATTTATGCCGTACGATGTTTGCAACTCGCTGTATTTGTACAGTTGGTTGATAACTACTTGCGCTACGGCATCTTTACGCAACTCTACTACCACGCGCGTGCCCTCTTTATTACTCTCGTTGGCCACGTGGGTTATGCCTTCTATTATTTTGCTGTTTACTAACTGCCCTATTTTTTCTGCCAGTGCATCTCTGCTTACCTGGTAGGGCACCTCAGTAATAACAATCATTTCCTTGCCGCTCTTCATGGTTTCTACCGTCACCTTGCCGCGCAGCACTACCCTGCCTCTGCCGGTATGCATACCTTCGCGCACGCCCTCCATGCCATACACAATACCGCCCGTTGGGAAGTCGGGAGCCTTAACGAACTTCATAAGTTCGTCTATTGTTATTTCGTTATTGTCTATATAGGCAAGGCATCCGTCTACTACTTCGGTCAGGTTGTGCGGCATCATATTCGTTGCCATACCAACCGCTATACCCGCCGAACCATTTACCAGCAACTGAGGTATACGCGTAGGCAATACCGTAGGTTCTTCCAGCGAATCATCGAAATTGAGCGTAAAGTCTACAGTTTCTTTTTCAATGTCCTCCAACATGGCCTCGCCCAGCTTTTGCATACGCGCCTCTGTATAACGCATTGCCGCCGGTCCGTCGCCATCCTGGCTGCCATAGTTACCCTGACCGTCTACCATCATGTAGCGCATGTTCCACGGTTGCGCCATACGCACCATACCGTCGTATACCGATTTATCGCCATGTGGGTGGTATTTACCCAACACCTCGCCCACTATACGCGCACATTTTTTGTATGGTTTATTGAACGTATTACCCAATTCGTGCATGGCAAACAATACCCTACGATGCACCGGTTTCAATCCATCGCGAACATCAGGCAGCGCGCGACCCACAATTACCGACATAGAATAATCTATGTAGGCAGTTTTCATTTGCTCTTCGATGTTTACAAAAATTATCTTATTCGTCTCGGCCGAATCCTGCGGTAATTGCTCCTCGTTGTTTTGATCCATAATGGGGTATTAAAATAAAGACGCACAAATATAACGTTTTAAAGCCGTATTAGTAGGTTTGGAGGGGTGTTATACTAAACCTAAAACTGTCGCCCATGTTAATAAACATGTGAATTACATAATACTCGACGAGGATGGAGCTGCAAAGCTTGGGTGGCAACACAAAATTAACGCACAATTAAAAAATGCAGTCTTTTTTGTCAGTGTATCAATTAAATTCTCCCACAATTGATTACTTTTATAATTGTATTTATTGTTTATAAACTACCTGTACTTGTGAAAACTAAATTACTGCTTGCCCTGATTGTGCTAATCAGCTTTTGCATAAATGTAGCCGTAGCGCAAACCCATACTTTTACCTACACCGGCTCCCCGCAAACGTACACCGTGCCAGCAGGAATTCATTATTTGGCCGTGGATGCAATGGGCGCTTCTGGAGGGGTGGATGATTTATTTCCAACATTTGGCAGTGTATCTGGTTGTGGGGGACGTACAAAATGTTTGCTGCCTGTAGCGCCAGGCGATATTTTGAAAATTTATGTGGGTGGAAAAGGACCAAATTCGACAGAACATATTTTTGTTGGTGGCTACAATGGCGGCGGTTCACAAGGTGTAACAAGCGCTTTTGGATATGTAGGTGGTGGCGGTGGGGCTACAGATATAAGAATAGGAGGTACTACTATAGCTAATAGAGTAATAATAGCAGCTGGAGGTGGTGGAAGTGGTGTGGGTGGTAGTTACAATGGCGGTGATGGCGGCGGCCTTATGGGCTTGCCTGCAAAACAAAATGGGATTGTGAACAGTAGTTCAGGGTTAGGCGGCACCCAAAGTGCAGGTGGCGCTGGCGCGACGCTATGGGGAATTGCCGAATCAGGGTCTCTGTTTGCCGGCGGAGTAGGTGTATTCAGCAGTGGCGGTGGCGGTGGCGGCTATTACGGTGGTGGCGGTGGTAGTGGTTTAGGCGGCGGCGGCGGTGGCTCGTCTTATGTAAACATGGGTGTTGCGCTTGCGCCTGTTTATATTTCAGGTCAAAATTGCCGATCTAACGGATTATTGATTATAACTGAATATACTTGTTTGCCGCCTTTCGCGGGTAATATTGTGGGCGATACCCAAACCTGTATAGGCGCAACCGCTACTTATATTGATACTGGCGGTACTACAGGGGGCATATGGAGTATAACCGACCCAAGCGTCGTGATGGTCAATTCTACATCTGGTATTGTTTCAGGTGTCGGTGTTGGCTCTACTACTATAACTTACTCAGTAACAAATAGTTGTGGCACAGCAATAACTACAACTACGGTGAAGGTACTTGGCCCAAGCTGCACAGGTCTCCCCTTTGCAGGTATTGCTGTAGGATCTAAGGGGTGCGGCACAAATGTTGTAAATTTGACTTTGTCGAGCGCAACAGCAGGTTGTGGCATTATATATCAATGGCAAAAATCTGCGGACACGGCAATTTGGGTTGATATGCCCTATCAAAATGATACAATTGCAATGGATGTTATTTCTTCATATGTAAAAGTATATTATAGGTGTAAGGTTTTATGTGTTTATAGTGGCGCTATAAGCTACTCCGATACGATCGACCTATTTGGTAATAACTATCACATCGACTCGCATAACGAGGTGACAAGCGACAGTGATTGCAATAAAGTACTTTTTCGTATAACAAGTTGCGGGGAGCAACGATTGCATATGCGCACCTATTTCGGCGATGGAACTTTTGGCGATACCCTACTTACTGTAGGTACTATTCCGGGACGGGGTACTACGACGCATAATTACACATCGTCGGGCGCTTATACAATCAAGCACATTTTGTACGACAGTATCAGGGCTCAGGATTCTGTTGTTTTCACCTATAATCATGTTTCCTGTAAGTCGTTACCTATAAAATTTTACTTCGACAACAACAGTAATTGCATATTTGATACAGGCGACTATTTCAATAAATCGACCATTGCAGTAGCCGTGGACTCAAATGGTCTGCGCATAGATACAGTGTCGTGTACATCTGGTTTCTTTTATAATGTCAGAGAGGCTACATTGGGTTCAGTATATACTTTCACACCAATTTCTTATTCAGGTGGGCTTAGCGTCAGTTGTCCATCTGCCGGGTATATTTCCGACACAATTTTGTCTGGTATTTATCCAAATCCTGTAAAATACTTCGGACTGTCTTGTAGCTCGACTTCCGATTTCGATTTGTCTATCAATAGTACCGCATGTAATGCTATGTCTTTTGCATACGTAGTATTACAGATTAACAACAATAGTTGTAATCTGCAAGACGCAACTGTTACTTACAACATTAATCCCAAGTATAGATTTTATTATTCCTCGCCATGGCGCACAGCTATTTCAGGCAATACTGTTACTTGGTTATTGCCCAATCTTGCAGATAGCACGCCTACTAAAATAATAAAAATATTACTACATGTTCCTGGTCCGTTGCTTACTATAGGCGATACAGTACTGTCGAGTTACACAGTAGCTCCATTTACAGGCGATTTAGATACATTGAATAATAAAATGGTAAGAATAGATACCATCCGGTCAGCATACGACCCTAACTACAAAGAGGTCCGCCCATTTGGAAACGTTTTACCCGGCGACGAACTTACCTATACCATACACTTTGAAAATACGGGCAACGATACAGCGCACAATATTTATGTATTAGATACGCTGTCCCCACTACTCGATGTAGAAACATTCAGTGTACTATCGGCATCGGCGGTTATGATGGTAGATATTCAAAAAGTGGGTGTTTACCAAATTGTGAAATTCGACTTTCCGAATATTATGTTGCCAGATAGCTCGCACCATGGCTTTGCCGATGGTATGTTTACTTTCAAAATTCAAACGAAGCCAACCGTTGCCGATGGTACCGTAATCAACAATCGCGCAGGTATATACTTCGATGACAATCCTGTAGTGATGACGGAATATTGTAGTAAAAAGGTGGGCCTCGGGCCCTTGGCAGGACCAGACACTATGTGCGTGGGCGCTACTGCAACAATTGTTCAAACCGAAGGTCCATTTAATGGCATATGGAGTAAACGTCACGACTGGGTGGCAGTAACTGGCGGTGTTGCTACCGGTATTACCGCTGGCGATGATACTGTAGACTATACCTGTACTAATAAATATTTGACGCGCGCTGTTGCTAAAAAAGTAACGGTTATGCAACTGCCCGAAACGCCAGTAGTAACAGGCGCTGATACGCTTTGCGAAGGTGATTCTGCCTTACTCGCAAGTAGCTTAGATGGTGGTTACTGGAAGAGTACCAGTAGTAATGTATGGGTAGATAGCATAGGAAATGTAGTAGGTACACAATTGGGCATAGGTAGCATAATCTATACAAAAGAATATTATTGTGGCATCTCGACAGCAACAAAAACGGTTTTTGTAATTGCAGATAGTGTTTGCCACCCTACCCCCGTATTGCGTTTGCCTCATGGCTTGTACTTAAATCCCAATCCGAACAAAGGTTCATTCGAAGTATTGTTTACGTCCGACAAGGATGAGGTCGTAGCAATAACACTGTACAGCGCCATAGGAGAACGAATAATGTCATTTAAAACAACAACCAACAAAACCGAGCGGCTTGAAATGAATATACCTAAGGGCATTTACCTAATAAATGCAGCGAGCCCCCGCAATAAATTTGTGAAGAAAATGGTGGTGGAGTGACGTAGGTAAACTTATTTAAAGTGGATAAAATGAATGGATACGATGGTTACATTTCCTTACTTTTACCATCAAAAAACAGCATAAATCATGCAAGCCTGGAAAGAATACCAATCAGAAAATAAAGACAGATTTCTTAACGAGTTACTCGATTTGTTGCGCATACCATCAGTGAGCGCCGATAGTAAGTATAAGGGAGATGTGAGCCGTTGCGCAGATGCCGTAAAGGCGCACCTGCTTGCGGCAGGTTGCGATACCGCAGAGGTTTGCCCTACACAGGGGCACCCCATAGTATATGGCGAGAAAATTGTGGATCCTGCATTGCCAACAGTGTTGGTTTACGGTCATTACGATGTTCAGCCCGCCGACCCACTCCACCTCTGGACAAGCGGCCCGTTCGACCCTGAAATTCGCGATGGCAAAATATATGCCCGCGGCGCTTGCGACGATAAAGGCCAGATGTTTATGCACATTAAAGCCCTTGAGGTAATGGCTAAGACCAACTCAATGCCCTGCAACGTAAAAGTAATGATAGAAGGCGAAGAAGAGGTTGGCTCTACCAATCTGGGTAAGTTCTTGCAAGACAATAAAGATCGACTGAAAGCCGATGTGGTTTTGGTGTCCGATACATCTATGATCAGCATGGAGCATCCATCTATCGAAAGCGGTTTGCGCGGATTGGCCTATATGGAAGTAGAGGTTACAGGTCCGAACCGCGACCTGCATAGCGGCGTATATGGCGGCGCCGTAGCCAACCCGGCAACAATACTTTGCCAAATGATTGCTTCGCTGCACGATGAAAACAACCACATTACCATTCCCGGATTTTACGATAAGGTGGACGAACTGAGCGCTGCCGAACGCGCAGCCATAAACGCTGCGCCTTTCGATCTGGATGAGTATAAAAACGAATTAGGCATTAATGAGGTTTGGGGCGAAAAAGGGTATACATCTCTGGAGCGCACCGGCATTCGCCCAACGCTTGAGGTAAATGGTATTTGGGGTGGCTATACCGGCGAGGGCGCTAAAACAGTGTTGCCATCAAAAGCAAACGCTAAAATATCTATGCGCCTCGTTCCGAATCAGAACTCCACAGAAATTTCTGATTTGTTTAAAGCGCATTTCGAAAAAATAGCGCCGAGCTATGTAAAAGTAAAAGTGACAGCGCACCATGGCGGCGAGGCGGTAGTAACACCTACAGACTCACCAGCATATCAGGCAGCGGCTAAGGCTATAGTAACCACTTTTGGCAAAGAGCCAATACCAACGCGCGGCGGCGGAAGTATACCTATTGTTGCTTTGTTTGAGAAAACGCTTGGTTTAAAAACAGTGCTACTCGGTTTCGGTCTCGACAACGACAATATCCATTCGCCCGATGAGAAGTACGATGTATTTAACTTCTACAAGGGTATAGAAACCCTACCCTACTTCCATAAGTACTTTGCGGAGAGCTTTGGAAAGTAATTTTATCAAAGAGAATTAATAAAAAATGCGGAGAGCCTATTAAAGCCTCCGCATTTTCGTTTATTATGGCGCATTGTTATTGGCCGCTCATGGTTTTTACGTTTGTTAGTCCGTAGTAATACATGCCCTCGTGTTTGGGGTAAAAACCGCCAATTTGCAAATTTTTACTTTCTGACACAGCAATCTGAAAATCATTCATCGAGTGCATCAGTCTATCATTAATAGTGGTAATGATAAATCCGTTATGCATTTGCGTCTGTTTGGCTATGATACCGCTACCTATGTTTTCTACAATTATTCCTCCGTCTACATTGTAGCCCGACTTCTCTTTATCGGTAAGCGGACGGAAGGTTGCTCCAAACATTTTTACGCTATTGGCGGCGTTCACTATTTCTGTTGTGCCATTCAGATTAGTTAGCTGTACAGTTACATTGTAGGTTTTATTGTCTCTAATATATCGTACGCTCACATTATCGCCTGGCTGAAAGCGCGCTATCAATCCCTGTATCTCTGCGGGGCTGTTTACAGGTTGGCCGTTTATCTGGGTTATAAAGTCGCCCTTTACAATGCCGGCTTTAGCAGCGCCGCTTTTTTCGGTTACATCCATTGCATATACGCCGTCTTTTTTGTTCAGACCGAGGTGTGCCAGCAATTCAGGGTTTTCAGATCTTGCATCCAGAAACTCTATACCCAGGTATCCGCGTTGCAACGAGCCGTATTTCATGAGGTCGTTCACCGCTTTGCGCACAATGTTTGCTGGTATAGCATATGAGTAGCCTGCATACGAACCTGTAGGCGATGCAATTGCAGAATTGATGCCTACCAACTGACCAGAGGTACTAACCAGTGCGCCGCCGCTGTTGCCGGGGTTTACCGCGGCATCAGTTTGTATAAACGATTCGATAGCCGATGCTGATCGGGTTTTGTTGATGCCCAATGAACGACCTTTCGCGCTAACGATACCGGCAGTGACTGTAGCATCCAGCGAAAGTGGGTAACCTACTGCCAGCACCCACTGACCAAGCCGCACATCGTCGCTGTTGCCAAACTCCATAAAGGGCAGGTTTTTATCGCCATCTACCTTTAGTACTGCAATATCTGTAGCGGCATCAGCGCCCACTACTTTAGCCTGTGCAGTATATCTATCGTTAAAAGTTACCGTTACTTCATTGGCTTCGGCAACCACGTGGTTGTTGGTCACGATGTAGCCGTCAGGCGATATCACAACACCCGAGCCCGAACCCGATTGGGGCGGTATGTAATACTGGCGCTGCCCAAATAGCTGACTGAACATGTCGTTACTGTTGGTAATAACCGTTCTGCCATTTGTAGTTGTTTTAATGTGCACAACAGCTTTTACGGAGGTTTCTGCTGCGTTTTCAAAATTGACTGCGCCAGCATTACCGGCCAGACCTGCAAAATTGGCAAAGCGCGCATCACTCTTATTCACAGGCGCTGCTTGCTCAAAATAAGGTTTGGGCTGTTGAAAATGGGATACTGTGACCATAGTGACAATAGAAGTTGTCGCTGCTGTTAAAATGACCGGAATCAGATTGAATTTCATAGTTCCAATTTTTGTTGTTTGTATTTATTACTCCAAATTTAGCGCCTTCTGTTACTTCATTTTTGTTAAAAGAAGCCCATTGATATAATGAAAATGTTAAAACGCTATATGAGACTGCTGTTGCCGAAAACAATCGCGGTTACATGCTCAAGTACTACCAGAAAATACAATAAGGCCCTTGTGCCGGGCCTTATTGTGTATGATAGTAATGATATGTTGTTTCTACGATTCTGGATAGAGAACCGATGTAAACTGGTTATTACCGTTTAACAACTTCTGCGCTGTTTCTTTAATGTCAGCAGGCGTTAATTTTTCCAGGTATTTTTCATATTGCAATACTCTGTCTTTATCGCGACCCCAAAATAATGAACTTTCTAATTTTCCAGTCCAGTATTTATTTTCTTTTACATCTGTAATGTGTTTTTCTTTCCACTGATTTTTTACTTTCTCTACATCTTTGGCGTCTGGTCCGTTAGTTTTAATTTTTTCTATTTCGGTATTAGCTGCCGCCAGTAGTTTTTCTACATTCTCCGGTCCACAAGGTAGTTGCAATTGTATGCTGTATCTTTCGTAAGGCTCTTTTGACACAGAACCATTGAAGCCGCCGCCGTAAATAGCGCCCATTTTTTCGCGTAGTTCTTCAATTACCTTTATGTTTAGCACCTCGGCCAATGCCTGTGTTTTGAATGCTAAATCTTCAGTGTATGGAATTTCACCGGTGTATACCGACATGATAAGGCTTTGCTTTTCTTTGCCTTTTTTCACTTCCATTTTTGTAACGCCTTTTACAGGGCGCACACCATTGTCTTTTACGGTATTAGGTTTTCCGGTTGTTGGCAACCCGCCTATGTAGGCTTCAATAAATTGCAGAGCGTTCTCGGGCTTGATATTACCTACAAAGAAGAAGTGATAGCCGTCGCCGCCGCATATTTCGTTTTTGTAAATTTCTAACGAACGATCAAGGTTTAATTTGTCAAAATCAGTTGGCTTTGGTATCACCATGCGCGCCAGCGGATTATTGCTGTACATCGTTTTTACGGTTGTGTCTATAAATGCAACGCGTGGATTTGATGTCATGAACTGTAATACGCCTACTTGTTTTTCTTTGTATGCCTTAAACAGATCTTCATCTTTTCTTGGCGCAGTAAGGTACAGATGGGTCAATTGCAGCATGGTTTCAAAATCCTTTACCGAACTTGATCCTTTCACCGCGTCATTTATATCGCTGATCTCTACATCTACTTTTACATTCTTGCCTGCTATAATTTTCTCCAGTTCGTTGGGCGCAAATTCGCCAAGGCCCATAGATTCTACTATGTCTGTAGCAAACTGTACATTGCTCCGGTCGGCAAGTCCGTAATTATTCTTTCCACCCTTTCTTACAGCCGTCATCATTATTTCATCACTCTTAAAGTCGGTTGTTTTGATGGTAACCTTTACGCCGTTGCTCAAAGTATAGGTGGTAGCATCAAATCCTTCTTCCTTTACCTGACTAACCACTTTGCCGGGAGCGGGCATTCCTTTCATCAGCGACACTGCCGTTTTTTTCTCTGCTGTTTTCTCTATATTCTGACTAAAGCCTTTCTTGGTCATTGCCAGTAGCTCTTTATCATTGGGCAGTTTCACGTCCGGTTTGTCGGGCGCAGTTACCAGCGTAAAGGTATTGTTATTGGCAGTCCATGTTTTCAATTGCGTATTCACATCGTTTTGGCTAATGCCAGGCAGCAATGATTTGTAATAGCTAAACTCATTGGTGATGCCGGGTACAGGCTCGTTGTCAAGAAATACCCTAACCAATTCATCTACATAAGCTTTGCTATCGGTTGTTTTTCTTTCGTTGTATACGCGCTCTATATTGCTCATCATTTCGCGCTTAGCCAGTTCCAACTCATCGGGGGTAAAGCCAAATTTTTGAGCTCTTACTAATTCGCCGGTTAACGCCATTAGCGCTTTTTCTGGACCATTTTTGTCAAACAAGGCGACCATAGAAAAAGCCTGATAGCCGTGTATAAGTCCGTCCATTTCTGCGCCTGCAAATGCAAACGGAGGGTTGCCGCCCTGCGCCAGATCATTCAGTCTGCGATTTAGCATTGCCATTGTGATTTGCGCCACAAGATCTTTTTTGTAGTCGCCAAGGGTTACGCTTGGGTTTTTCTTGGCATAAGGAAACATTAATACCAGTTGAGCGCCAGTAGCCTCCTTGTCTGTTACCACCATTGCTTCCGCTGCCTTGCGCGGCGACACATCTACATACTTTCTTGGTTTTTCGTTGGTCGGGTTTTTAATGCCTGCAAAATGAGCGTTAATCATCTTTTTGGCAGTTTCAACATCTATGTCGCCCACCACCATTACAGACTGTAAATCGGGACGGTACCAGTCTTTGTAAAAATTTCTTGTTTTATCGTAGGTAGCATTCTTTATCACATCATCTTTCCCAATAGGCAATCTGCTAGCGTAAATGGAGCCTTCGGCCATTTTAGGAAAATACTTTTTCAACATGCGATCTTCGGCGCCCTTGCCCAAGCGACTTTCTTCCAGCACCACTCCGCGTTCTTCATCTATGTCTTTATCGGTTAGCAATGCATTATGCGCCCAGTCTTCAATTATCTGGAATCCTTTTTCCAAATTATCAGGCTTATCAAGCGGTATAGGCAGTATATATACTGTTTGGTCGAAGCTGGTATATGCGTTCAGATCAGCGCCAAATTGCACGCCGATAGATTGTAAGTAGCTTACCAATTCATTTTTCTGAAAGTTCTTTGTTCCATTAAAGTTCATATGCTCCATAAAGTGAGCAAGGCCTTGCTGGTCGTCGTTTTCCAGCACAGAACCGGCTTTTACCGCTAAGCGAAGTTCAACTTTACGTTCAGGCTTGTGATTGGGGCGAATGTAATACGTAAGCCCGTTCGACAATTTGCCGGTTACCACTTCCGGATCTACGGGAAGTTTCGCTTGAAGGTCTTGCGCTATTGCGAAGCCAGATATGCATGAAATGAATGTCACCCCCAGAAGGCGGCGCCAGTAGTACGTAGAAAATAGGTTCATGAGAATAATGAAATTTGTTACAAGGTAATATGACTTTGCCGTTTTTCCAATTTGTGCATTTGTGCTTCGTTAAAATGATGTTATTGTGATGTTATTTGCAGCTATTTGACCTGTTTATCGCGCTCCACAATCCGCGAGCCTATCTAAAAAAATTAGCAATCACTTATCTTCGCGACACAACACTACATCATGGCGTTAATAAAATCTATATCTGGTATCAGAGGCACAATTGGAGGTAAACAAGGCAAAAGCCTTACACCAATCGACGTTGTAAAATTTACTACTGCCTATGGCGCGTGGGTAATGCAGCAGAGCGAAAACAAGAAGATAATTGTAGGCAGAGATGGAAGGATCTCCGGAGGAATGGTTCGCGATTTGGTTGTCGCTACATTGCAAAGCATAGGTTGCCACGTAATAGATTTGGGGCTTAGCACTACCCCTACCGTAGAAATGGCAGTGAAAATGGAGCAGGCCGGAGGCGGTATAATATTAACTGCAAGCCACAATCCTAAAGAATGGAATGCACTGAAGTTGCTCAACAAAAATGGTGAGTTTCTGAACGCAGAAGAAGGACAATGGATATTGGACTATGCAGATCAAGTAGAGCATAACTATGCCGAAATAAATAAAATAGGCACAGTGACTACAGACAATACCTACATACAGAAGCATATAGACATGATTGTTGCTCATCCGCTTGTAGATGTAGCGGCAATAAAAAAGATGAATTTGCGGATAGTTGTAGACGCTGTAAACTCGACCGGCGCTATATCTGTACCTGAAACACTGTATGCCCTCGGTGTTACCGATGTAACTGTAATCAATGAGGAAGTAACAGGAAAGTTTGCACATAATCCAGAGCCGCTTCCTGAAAACCTAATAGAGTTATGCTCTGTAGTAAAAAAGAAAAATGCACATTTGGGTATTGCTATTGATCCAGATGTAGATAGGTTGTGTTTTGTATGCGAAGACGGTAGCTTGTTTGGCGAGGAATATACGCTTGTAGCTATTGCAGACTACATACTTGCTAATAAAAAAGGTAATACAGTTTCAAATCTATCTTCTACACGTGCATTGCAGGATGTTACTGAGAAGCACGGAGGTAAATATTACCCAAGTGCAGTGGGCGAAGTAAATGTAGTTAGGAAGATGAAGGAGGTAAATGCTGTGATAGGCGGCGAAGGCAACGGCGGCGTAATAGTGCCTGAACTGCATTATGGCAGAGACGCCATGATTGGCATTGCGCTTTTCCTAACCCATTTAGCTAAGTTCGGCAAATCGGTAAAAGCATTGCGCAACACCTACCCCAACTACTTTATATCAAAAAACAAAATAGAACTGGGCGAGGATGTAAACGTGAAGCAGATTTTTGAAGAAATAAAGAAGAAATACAAAAAGCAGCCCATCAATACAGAAGACGGCATCAGAATTGAGTTTGACAACAACTGGGTGCATCTCCGAACTTCGAACACAGAGCCGATAATCCG
>CAZLPE010000049.1:24451-26330 GCA_964561325.1 uncultured Flavipsychrobacter sp. | reverse complement strand
AAATCCGATCCAAAGGAGCGCCATCAAACCGAGTAGGTAGGCATCGTGCAGGGTAGAGGGGTAAATGTCAATATTATAGGTTTTAACGCCGTTGTCAGAGAAATGAGTTACAACGGTTTCTCCGGTCTTCAAGCCGGTAACTACACCATTTTTTACTGTTGCAACAGCAGTGTTTGAGGAACTCCAGTTTCCTTCTGCGTTTGCGTCGGCTAAAATTAATTGCTGGTTTACTTTTACTGATCTTGGTCCATTTTTAGAAGGTGGTGGGCGATTTATTGCTTCAAAACAATCGCCTATAAACATTATGAGCATAAACACGGCAAAAAGCGACGACGCAATTTTTGCAGATAGTCGTATAATTATTATTGAAACTTTCTTCATATTTTTTTATTTTTTCTTAATGTTATGTGTTGCTTAACAATACGCTGCGAAAAAATCTTTTGCTAATTCTATAATTTCATGGGGTTTTGTTCATCAATCGAGATTCCATCTATCATAAATGTTCCCGGTGTCAAAATCTGTACTTCAAAACGTAGCCTATCCATTGATGGGCAAATATGTTGATCTAAGTCAAGGTGTCTCCATTCCTCATTGTCAACGCTATCGCACACAATGGTAGTTTTGCAGGGACCGCCACCTTTTGGCCTAACTGCGCTTACAATTACTTTATACTTACAGCCCTTATTTTTCACCCAAAAGCCCACTCTAAACGTCTTGCCCGGGCTTTTTTCAAACTCATTAAAAATGCCGGGATAGGTGCGCAAGCCCGGTCCACATTTGCGAACGGTGAATTTTAAATAGTTATTACCTTCTTTGGCGTTATTATCAATAACCGCTATGTCAAAATCGACTTTTTCTTTTGGCGTGTATATAAAGTTTTGATTTATCGAATGTGCTGTGTTGAAATACCAATTAACAGGTAGTCCGTTCTTAACCGTTTCGAAACTCAAATTGTCGCCTGCAGTTTTATCGCGACTTATCCTTCCAAAACCACAATTGCACAACAAAATTGTAGTTGTTAAAAATGAAATAACAAACATTCCTAACGTTTTTCTCATTGCGTATCAGTTTTTTCTTTTACGCTGTAAAATTATTGCGATGCATGCACCTATAAATTGACAAAAGTCAATTAACCATGTGGATATGGATTAATTGACTTTTGTCAATTTGCACAACATTTATGTGCTGGTTGTTAGCTTATTTAATCGCCCACCTCAACTGCCTGCTCGTGCCAAGGGAATGACGACGCATTTTTACTTATTTCCCAATAAAACTTACTGCGCTTTTTAGGGTTATTGCCAATTTCATTCATCGTTTCTGTGTCGTATAAACGGCCGTTAATCATAGTGTAATGTACGCTTTCTGTATTTTGAATATTATCAAGCGGGTTTTTATCCATAATTATCATGTCGGCGAGTTTTCCGGGAGCCAGCGAACCAATTGCATGGTCTAATCCCAAATTTATTGCCGGGTTGATTGTAGCTGCTTTCAGGCATTCTAAATTGCTCATACCGCCCTGCGCCAGCATCCATATTTCCCAGTGGGCGCCTATTCCCTGTATCTGGCCATGAGCGCCCATATTCACCTTCACACCTGCCGATTCTAATTTATTAATACTTTCTGATACCAGAATATGTCCGTTTTTGTACTCTTCATCTGGCGCCATTGTGCGGTGGCGGCTACGGGTATCCAACACTGCACGCGGGGTAAAGCGCAGCAGTTTTTCCTTTTCCCACACGTTTGTGTGCTGATACCAATAGTTTTCGCCGCTTAGCGCGCCATAGCACACAATAAGGGTAGGGGTATATCCGGTTTGTGCATTCTTCCAAAACTGTATTACATCGTCATAAAGCGGCGCCACGGGTATATTATGTTCTAC
>CAZLPE010000049.1:13531-24351 GCA_964561325.1 uncultured Flavipsychrobacter sp. | reverse complement strand
GCAAACACCGTTTCGCTATTTGCCGACGGGTCGTGCATAGTAGTTACGCCATAAGCCAAATTAGTATAATACGGCCAGTGTTTTTCGGGCGTAAGTCCGTACCTGAAATGGCTGGCGTGCGCATGTGCGTCTATAAAGCCCGGCATTATGGTTTTACCCCTGCAATCTATAATTTTTGCGCCCTTGGGTAGGGTTACTCTATTGGCTTCGCCCACCCATTTTATCTCGTTGCGCTCTACAATTATTGTTCCGTTTTCTATTACTTCATTGCCGTTCATGGTAATGATACGGGCATTGGTTAGCGCTATCGATCCATTCGGCTTGTCTGTTTTTACCGACAATCCAACAGCTATGCCTTTTTCAGGTATCTTAAATAATGAATCAGTTTTATTGGCAATAAAACCGAAACGATCGGCAAGATTAATAGAGTAGTACTGGTCGCCAAGCGTATAATTTAGTTTTTTGCTGTCGGCGCTCCAATGCAGATTAATACCTGCATCGCGCGATACCCGGCGTACAGGAAAGTCGGACGAGTCGCTTGTAAGATTGATTTCTTTGCCCGTATGCGGAAAAGCCGCCACATATACTTCATGAAGGTCTACAAAAGCAACCCAATCACCATCGGGCGATACTGTAAACTGATTGCCATACTTACTCTTAAAAATTGTACGGTTGTCAGAGCCATCCAGTTTGCAACTATTAAATGTTTTGTCGAGGCCGCCAAATAAGTTGCCGCCGCTTTGGTAGTAAATGCTTTTGCCGTCTTTGCTAAATTTGGGGTATTCGCCCTTGTCGGTTATCCAGTCCTCCTTGCCGCCTCTTGCGGGCATGGTATATATGCCGGGCTTAATAGTATAAGTGTTGCCCATAATATTGTCGCTGCCATCTTTGCTATATACTAAGCGGCTACCATCTGGCGACAATGCCGGAGTGCGGTACATACCTTTTTTAGAGGTGATAACTTTGGGCGATCCATTACCATTTATGTTTACAGCGCAAATGCTACCTGTGGCGGTATCGTTCCATGTTACGTAATATACAGTTTTTCCATCTGGCGAAAATGTGGGTTCAAATTCAAACAGCGGGCTGTTTGTCAATCGTTCAGGTAGGCCATTGGGCAATGCTTTTTTGTACAATCTGCCAAGAGCATTAAATACCAGCCATTTGCCATCGGGCGAAGTGATTGCATTCCTAATTACGTTTGCTGTAAATTCGGTAGGGTTAATGTCTTGTTTAAATCGTACTGCATCGGTAATATGCTGCTTTACGTTGCAAGTAAACGGAATGTCTTTTGCGCTATTTGCCTTATTTACGTCGATTTTTACAATTTTGCCACCGCTCCATATTACAATATGTTTGTCGTCTGGCGTCCAGGCAAATCCCGTGTATACGCCAAAAATTGTCCATGCCTCCTGCTGATCTTTAGAGAGCTGGTCATAAATTGGCCATTCTTCGCCAGATTTCATATTTCGCATATACAAAACCGATTTGGTGCGCACCCTTTTCACAAAAGCCAGTAGGTTGCCGCTATGGCTTATTTGCGGTCTTACTGCGCCGCCTGGTCCACCAGTTACATTTTCTATTACGCCCTTTTCTCTGTCAAACCTTTTAATGGCAAAAATCTGGTTGTTTGGGTCTTTGTTGTATTGAAAATAGCCGCCCGGATACATATCCTCGCTATAATATACATATCGCCCGTCTGCCGATACGCTGGGCTCATTTAGGTCTTGCTGGTCGTTTTTACGTGCAGTGAGCTGCACGCCTCCGCCTCCGTTAAGATGGTACATCCATAGCTCGCCTGCGCCCAATGAGCGACCAGACGTAAAGTGTTTTCTGGCAATAATATATTTCCCGTCGGGCGTCCAGACCGCGTTATTCAGTAATCTAAAACTCTCTTTGGTTATTTGTCGGGCGTTTTTGCCATCCCTGTCCATCACCCAAATATTGTCTCCGCCGCCGGCATCAGACGTAAACAGTATTTTCTTTCCGTCTGGGCTAAAGCGTGGTTGCACTTCCATGGCCATGCCTTGGCGCAACACCTTGGCTACGCCTCCGGTAGCAGGCATGCTGTATATATCGCCCAGCATATCGAACACGATCTCTTTGCCATCCGGCGACAGGTCGAGGTTCATCCAGGTACCTTCGTTTACGGTATAGGCTATGTCCTTCCCTGGTCCGCCGGGATTATTTACATCCCATTTTTTTTTGTCTTGTGCCATTGATGCCAAAGGCAATCCACCCAATAGCAATATAGATAATGCACGATACAGCCGCATAATATTATGTGTTTGCTATAAAGATAATGGTTGGCGGCAATATTGTAGGGGGATTTGTGATGGTAGGGGTAAAGGTTTTAAAAGCCAATAGGCTAATGAGTTGCCAAAACTCAATAGCCCATTGGCTTTTCATTACTCTGAGAAAGGATAAATGGCATTTCGCCTGTCTACCATTTCACAAACTTCTCTACCTTATTGGCTTGGTCGCCTTTCAGGGCAATATAGTATATGCCTGCAGGTAGTTGCGCCACATTTAGTTTCGTGTGTTTGTCGGTAATTATCTGTTGATTTACTACTTGCCCCATTGTGTTTGTGAGTGAAAACGATGTATATGTAGTAGGATCGGCGGTTATCGTTACCTCATCGTTTGCTGGGTTGGGGTAGATGATTACTCTATTATTATTCGCTACTTTAGTAACAGCTACAGGGTGACCAATTTCAGTTATTGCAGTATCGGTTAATACAGCTTCATTATAGTCGAAGAATATACCGGCATGGTTAGGTATTATAGTGCCGTCGGGCAGACCGGCGCGGGTGCGAATGTTGTACATAAATACGCCGGTACATTGATTGTGGTGGCTACTATCGAGTAGGTTGATGTTGGGGAAGTCAAATTTCGCAATAGTATACGCGCCGGTTTTAATTAATGTAAAATCCATTTTTGCCGATGCCGCCAAAATATTCAAGGTATTTGGGTCGAGGCCCGCATCAAGCGTATCCATTACATAGATATTAAACGCTGTATCATTTCCAGTGTTTTCAAAATGAATACCGTATTCAAGTTGTGTACCTGCGCTTACCATACCCTTTGGTGTAACCTCTATGAAATTAGGGTCAAAACCAACTTTTACTGTATCAATACCGTCATCATAGTTGTCTGGTGGGTATATATCGCCTACGATTGGGTTAAGTGTGAATTTCCCATGAACAGTGTCTCTTGGCATTAGGCTTGGACTCACAATGATTGCACCAGTTATACGCACGTGATATGGGACTCTTGGAACAGCAAATAATGTTCCTAAGTTAATTGTGAAAACTTTATTTGATATTGTCGATGTAGGTACTGTCGTGTAGTATACATCAAACCTATGGCTCATTTCTGCGGTAATTGTAGTAGATATTGGTGAACAGCTACTACTTGTTATTAGTACATCATTTAAAAAGGCATGTACACCAGCTCTTCTCGTGCAAAACAGTTTTAAGTCCGTCGTGCCGGTAGTACAACTCAATCCAAAATCGAGTGATTTTTGATTAAATGTTATTGCTTGAAGTGTATCTATGATTGTTCCAATTGCGGGACAGGATACGTAAAGTCCTACAGATGTTGGGAGTAATCTATAGCTATAAACCGTGCCAACACTACCATAAGCTCTATAGTAGGCACAACTTATTGCTGATAGGGTGTCTACAGGGACACCATTCGAGTCTATTTCAATTTTGGCATTTTGAAAAAGATGAACATCTGTTGTGTCCTGTGTGCAGTTGTTGTTGAGGTCTACGTAAAGGTTTAATTTTATATCGTTACATAGCGTATGCTGATAGGTGAATACGGTAGAGTCTAATGCTGTTGAGCCGTTGTATAATATTTGTTTTATAGTATAAGTACCGGAGTTGGCATATGTATGATTTATAACGGCTAATCCTGTTACCATACACGTGGTTGTTACTGGCGTTACCGTTGATTGACCATCTCCAAACCATGTTTTGATTGTATGAGAAGGGTTGTAGTTGCTTATTGTAACCGTGATAACTGGGCCGTTGCATTGCTTGGCAATACTTACAGAAAAACTATCTCGGAGGAGCCTTCCATAACCCGGCACAACGTGTGTTATTACTCCAGCGCTGGAATAGGTCATTTTTCTTGCCCATCCGGTGGAGTCGGTATAGTATAGGTTGGCGCTGGCACGATCCATATAGAGCATATAGGCATTAGTATATGCGGTCAATGCAGCGCTATTATCAGTTAGTATAGATCCTCCACCTGCAATTGTAAATATCTTTCCGGTGGTGGCCTGCACCATCCTAATTAGTTTACGGCCCTTGTCTGCCAATATCAGGTTGCCGTCATGGTCTACCACACAGCTGTGCATATTACTTAGTTGTGCGTATTGGGCAAGTACGCCGTCCTGTGTACAAACGCCACCGCCGGCAACTGTAGTTATTATACCGGTTGCAATGTCTATTTTGCGTACACAGATACCGGGGTTGGTAGTAAAATATACATTCCCCGCAGCATCCAGCCAAATAGACCTAACAGGTCCCGCTATACCAGCTGCTATCGCAAGCCGGCCATCGCCAGTATCTACACCAGCGCCGTTGCCGGCTATTGTTGATATTAAACCGGTCGTGCCGTCTATTTTTCTGATTTTATTGCCACTACCGGTATATATACTTCCACTGGCGTCTACATATACGCACCTTGGCGCAGTAAGATTTGCCGTAGTGCCAGGCACGCCATCCGCTGTCGATACGCCACCGCCGGCAACCGTAGATATAATCTCGGTTGCAAGATTTACTTTACGTATGCGGTTGTTGCCTGCATCGGCTATATAAAGATTGTTTGTCGCATCTATGAAAATACCATCTGGGTTATTTAACCTGGCCATAGTAGCTGGTCCTCCATCTCCGCTGAAACCAGAAATGCCATCACCGGCAATGGTGAAAATTGTATTTGTTGCTTTTATTGCCCGACGTACTTTGTGACCTCCCCATTCAGATACGCATGCGTTTCCACTTGTATCAGTACTTATACCAGATATATTACTAAAGCCCGCTAAAGTTGCCGGGAAACCTTCGGCTGTTGATGTTATACAAGAATAACAGCCCGCAACCGATTTAATTATTCCGCCTTGGGCGCGCGCTTTGTTGTTATTAATAGTCAAGAAAATGACAAAAAGAAGTAGAAGTACATTTTTCATTTTTTCAGATTTTTAAGTTGATTTTTATATATCAATAAATATGCCAAATTTAACAAACTTTAAGCATTTCTTTTTAAAATTAGATAGTAGCGTATAGTTTTATAAGAATGAAACGGCAAAGGTGCATAATGTCGCAAATGCTATCTGCCCAAAAACTACTTGGTATTTCACGGTATTTACCGGTTGAACGCCTTTAGTAATATATGCAATTTGTCTTTTGCAGAATTATAGTCGACACCAGAAATGACTTTATAAATATATTTTTTAAATGTTAGGAATTTGTTGTTTATAGGCTACCAGACATGAATATGTGTTCGCCGTTAATTTGCAGATTTCGTTTTGCTTGTCGTTTTTGTATGCACCAAGATATATTTTTCAAATGAAAGTAAGTTTTAATGTTGCGATAGAAACCATTGTCTGCTTTCAGATCATATTGCCAGTGCAGAATAATATAACAACAGGAGATGGCGCTTTTTACTTAGTATCAATTGCAGTTAATTCTAAAGTCCTATAGGCAATATTCACACCATTTCGCTTACTTTTGCGGCTCAATAAGGGGGATTTGTAATGCAATCGTTTAATGAATTAAAGAAAAATCTGAAAAAAGACTATTCGGGATTTAAGAAAGTAAAAATTGCATTATTGTCAGACAGCGCTTCTCAGTTGCTTACCAATGCTATTCGTGGTTTTGGCTACACCTGTCAGATAGATTTTGATATTTACGAAGCCGACTATAACCAAATAGATCTTCAGGTTTTCGATCCATCGTCTGAGCTTTATTCATTCAATCCTGATTTTGTATTTATAAACCGTTGTTCGGAGAAGTTGCTTAAGGAATATTGCAAAAAGGAACGCCACGAGCAAACACACTTCTCTGTTTATAATCAGCACACTACACGCCGCTACTATGATACTATAACTTCCCGGCTTGCCGGCGGAGCTAATTCGAAAGCAAAGGTTATTATCAATACATATCCTGAACTGAACGATGGTGTGTTTGGCAACTTTGCAGCAAAAACTGCCTCGTCATTCGTTTATCAGTTACGTAAGACAAATATGCACCTTATGGAACTGAGCCAGGAATGCAAGGATCTTTTTGTTTGCGATTTGGCAAGCCTTCAGTCAGACTTGGGACGCAGTTTTGTTTTCGACCCTAAAATGTATGTAAATGCAGATATGGTGTACAGCCTTTCTTTTCTGCCATACATAGCAAAGCATGTTACCGATATTATTTTGAGCATTACAGGCAGTTTTAAAAAGTGCCTTATTATGGATCTGGATAATACTACCTGGGGCGGTATTATAGGCGACGATGGTATGGAAGGCATTCAGGTTGGCTACTTTGGCATGGGTAAAGTATTTACCGAACTGCAAATGTGGGCTAAACAGCTTAAACAACGGGGAATAATACTGTGCGTGTGCAGCAAGAATACCGAAGAAATAGCACAAGAACCATTTATGAGCCATCCAGATATGGTGTTGCGGCTCGACGATATAGCTGTATTTGTGGCCAATTGGGAAACGAAAGTTGATAACATACGGCATATACAATCTATACTCAATATCGGGTTCGATAGCATGGTATTTATAGACGATAATCCGTTTGAACGCGAAATTGTAAAGTCAGGCATTCCAGATATTTGTGTGCCCGAGTTGCCGGAAGACCCTGCTGAATACCTGCAATACTTGCGTAGCCTCAATTTGTTTGAGACTGCGTCGTTTACGGAGGAAGATGAACAGCGCACACGCCAATATCAGGAAGAAGCGCAACGAAATATGCTGTTGCAAAGCTTTGACAATGAGCATGACTTTTTGGCCAATTTAGGTATGACTTCTGATGTGAAGGCATTCGACGAGTTTACTATTCCGCGCGTAGCGCAACTCACACAGCGCAGCAATCAGTTTAATTTACGGACTGTTCGGTATACCGAGGATGAGGTTAAGTTGATAGCCAACAATCCAGATTATTACACCATTTCGCTTACGCTCGAAGATAAGTTTGGCAGCCATGGGCTTATCGGTATCATCATTCTACACAAACAAGATGCGCAGACGTTGTTTATAGATTCGTGGATAATGAGCTGCCGTGTGCTGAAACGTGGCATGGAGGCTTTTACTATGAATATTATTGTTGAGCTTGCCAGAGCTCATGGTTTTATGCAAGTGGTTGGCGAATATTTGCCAACTAAGAAGAATGGCATTGTAAAAGATCACTACCTGCATTTGGGTTTCACAGAAAAGGATGGACTGTGGATAACAGATGTGGCGCAATACGAAAACAAAAGTAATTTTATAACCAATAAAAATAAATCATGGACGCAAACGCAATAATGAAGCTGGTAAACGAGATATTTATAGATGTGCTCGACAATGATGATATTGTACTGAGCCGCGAAACCAGCGCAAAAGATATTGAAGAATGGGACTCTCTAAACCACATACAGCTTATAGTGGCTATTGAGAAGAAGTTTAAACAACGCTTTACCACTGCCGAGATCAACGGATGGAAAAACGTCGGCGAAATGTGCGACGCAATAGAGAAAAAACTGAAGGGTTAGCCAATTGATGAGCAGTAATAGATATGATACATTGCTGCTTTTCGTTTGAATAATCCCCTTTCTATTACATACTTTCAATACATTTCATATGGTGCAGGGTCAGCAGTTCAGGCAATTGTTTCGGGTAACAGATCAGGTTTACAACGGCTTTATACAAATATCCGGCGATAACAACCCGTTGCATACCGACGAATCTTTTGCACAGTCGAAGGGTTTCGCCGGAAGGGTAATGCATGGAAATATCCTCAACTGTTTTGTTTCCTTTTTCATTGGCGAATGTTTGCCTGTGAAAAATGTGATTATCCACGCCCAAAGCATTAAATATGCCTTGCCAGTTTATCTGAATGATGAGTTGGAATTTGTAGCAGAAATAGAAGGGTATTACGAGTCAGTTCATACCTATGAGTTTAAGTTTTATTTTAAGAATGCCGTTGGTAAAAAAGTTGCCAAGGGCGAAGTTCAAATTGGGGTGATATGAATATACTTGTTACGGGTGGCGCATCGGGTCTCGGTGCCGCTATAGTGAAAAAGCTTGCTGCCGATGGTAGCCATACCGTCTATTTTACCTACAGCAAATCGGCAAATGCAGCGGCGGACATAGAAGCAGAATTCGAGAAAGCTATAGCAATTTACTGCGATTTTACGGTAGACGCATCAGTAGAAGCATTGTTATTACAGTTGCCATCGCTCGATTTGCAAGTGTTGGTAAACAATGCTAACGGCCCTATACATAAAGAGCATTTTTATAAAACCGATTATACGGTATTTCAGAACAGCTTCAATTTTAATATACTGCCTACATTACGTATAACACAGGAGGCAATGAAGGGGTTCCGAAAACGCAAATTTGGTAAAATTATCAACATTATTTCGTCTGCAGTCATCAACAAACCCCCGGTAGGGTGGAGCGAATATGTGGCTAATAAAGCCTATCTGCTGGCCATGAGCAAGGTATGGGCTACTGAGGGTATAAAGTTCAACGTATCATCAAATAGTGTGTCGCCATCGTTTATGCAAACAAATATGACCAGCGACACTGATGACCGCCTTGTGGAGCAAATGAAAGACGGTCATCCGCTTAAACAATTGCTTACAACCAATGAAGTAGCCGATGCAGTTGTGTTTTTTGTAAGTGCGTCGCAGCAAGTGAACGGTGTGAACATGGCCATCAATGCAGGCGCTGATTTTGCATAATCATGATTCTGGTCAGATTTGTATAGTATTAACGAACCTTTAGAATTGCCTTTTGTACCTTTGCGTCATAATAAATCAAATATATTATGAAAAATTCAGTTGTGGTAAAAGATACCCAATGGACAGTTGTAGTAAAAGAAGTAAACAAACTGAAACAAAAGGGTTGGAAAGAAGTTGGCGTAATGCAGATGGTACAGTCTAATGAAGCAGCCGATGGAAAAGTTCAGGGTAGTTTAGCGTTTGCACAAGCTATGGAGCTAAATATGAATTAATTTACCTTTGGGTTTATAACAAATTGTGGGCAAGTTGCTTTAATTGTTCAGCACATACTGCCCATGGTTTAGAAGTAGCATTATTTTAGTTATCTATTTTTAATAGGGTTGCACCAAGCGTGCAACTCTTTTTTTATGGCGCTGTCCCTATAAAGTTATACAAATCGCTCAATAATTTTCTTTTTTCGCTATGTATTTGTTATGTTTGTAAGGCGTAAAATTGCTTTAGTTTATGAAAGACTACATTGTTATAACTTATGCTGAGGTGGAGCTTGTAGAAAAAGAAGTTCGTCAGTTGCTCAACGATGGCTGGAATGTAGCGGGAGGTATTAGTGTAGTGTACAAGCACGAACATGGCCACCATGGCGAACATGTACATGGACATTTGGTGTTTGCCCAAGCTATGGTGCGCGAAACCAATTAATCTACTTTTTTTGTTTTCTTAATTGCTTTATTGCTTCTTTTTCGTCCGGCGGCATTTTTTCAATGGCGATCGTAAACGCTATTGCACTGACTGTTGCAATGTGTTGGGTTAAAAATGTGTACCCAGCTTCTGGATAAACCGTACATAGTTCGCGCATAGCCCAGCCCAATCCTTTTTGCACATTATACTCTTTATCAGTAATTAGCGGCTGTAGCAATTTAGTTATTTGTGTTTCGGTAGGGAATAGTTTTTTAGTTCTGCTAAAATACAACAGGCTAACCACCGACTGTCGTCGCTGCCATAAATTTCCAGAGCTATTCCATTCTACCAGTTGGGGATACACTAATTCGGGATAGCGTTCCAACGCCTTGGTATTTATTTTTGCTAAGGAATCGCACAGGCTCCAGTCGCTAACCAGTTGTTGCCAGCCCACAGGTGTATTCCATATATCTAATAGATACTCGGAGTTTTTTAGATAACGCTCTAAAAACAAGAAAGCATGAAACATGGGTAGGTATTCGTTGGACTCGCGCCATATATAGTTCCAAATGGGCAATTGATCTGTGAAAGGCAGATTGCTGAAAGAAAATCCTTTTTTAGCAAGCGCGCGTTGAGCGGGAATAGTATGTGGAGCAGTAACAATTTTAGCGCAAACTTCGTTTAAGTAATTATTCATAGCGTTATAGATTGGGTTGGCGCTAAAATACCGATATTGCCCCGAAATGAACGATAATGAGCAATTTTAACGATGTACAATCCTTCTATACCTATCCGAAATACATGGGTCTCATGGAACAATTAGTAGCGGAAGGTAAAACATCTGGATCTGTTCAATCTGAAACGCTGATTTACTATACCGGACTGAATTTGCAGCGGTCTCAACGGTGGAACAAGACATTTACGGTAGATGCGCCATTAGCAGCAATGCTAAGCAAAGCGCCCGCCCAAGTGTGGTGGGTAATAACGGAGGCATGGTGCGGCGATAGCGCTCAAAACCTACCAATAATCAATAAGATAGCCGAAGCAAGCGGCGGATCAATAGACCTTCGGATAGTGTTGCGCGATGAACACAGCGAAATAATGGATAAGTACCTGACCAACGGTGGTCGCAGTATTCCCAAACTGATAGCTGAAAATACTGATGGTGTTGAGCTCTTTACCTGGGGGCCTCGTCCGGC
>CAZLPE010000049.1:0-13431 GCA_964561325.1 uncultured Flavipsychrobacter sp. | reverse complement strand
AGAAAAATCTATTTAGCTATTGGTATCTGTTTAGCCTCAATTCCCAGCTTGGTAACCGATAAAAAGCACGCACCGGTAGCTGAATAGTTGATCAACTTCATCTTTTTTAGACTTTCGAGATACGCGCGCAACTCAGGGCGCGTTATACCTGCGTCTTTACAAATAGATTCGTAACAAACGAATCCGTTTGATGGCGCTGACTGGCAATAGTTTTTGATTTTTGTAAATACGGTATTAAGATCTGTCATTTTATGGCTGTTGGGTTGTGAATTAATAGCCATACATTTTATTGCATAGCGTTCCTTTTTATTCAAAGATATGCATATAAATTCAGTTTTAAATGTAATTTTATTTATGTCATTCATAAAGTGACGCAATCCACACTGAAAAAATGTAAAAAGCCGTAATTTATAGCAATGAATTGTTTGGTATAGCCAACATTGTTAAAACAGTAAAAAGACTAATTAGTAGGCAACAGTTAGTTCGTGGTTGAGCAGAAATATGCGTTGCTTTACATCAAACCAATACGGCGTCGGTGCACCATTTAGCATAAGTATTGTTCGTCTTTTTAAAGCGCTTTCTACTATCTGCCAAATGGTATGCGTTAGCGGGGTTTTGGTATCTGGATCTATAGGCTCGCGCAGTGGGTATTTTTGAGTTACATTTTCGTCGTTTACAATGCTGTCTTTACTGAAGGGTTTCAGGTCGTAATAAATCAGGTTGCCTTTTTTGTCAACTATGATATTGTTAATTTCTAAATTATAGTAGCCGTTAGGTAGTTTTTTCAGTTTTTCTTCCAGTTTACTGATAAGAAAGGAGTTGTACTCATACCGAGCTTTTTGAAGGTCCTGGTTCTCGCTTTCCGTCTCCTGCTTTACCCAGCCCAACAGCTTTTCGTTGTTCAGATATAAAGGGTAAGGATGATATTGGATAATTTTAGAAATGCTATGTACACTGTCGTCTGAAAACAGCGTGTCGGCTATCGGGTTAGTCAATGTTTCAATAACATATCCGTTCACGTTGAGCAATGTTGTTTTTTGTTGTGCATATGCGTTATACGACAACAGTATATTTAGTAGAATGAATAGGGTGGGGTATGGATTTCTGAAACTAAACATATCTATTAATTAACCGCATTGAGCGTGTTATTGTTGTAGGGGCAATTGTTTAATGTTAGTGCATGATACGCTTTTTTGAGCGATTTTGAATAATATTTCTATAATTATTCGAATTAATGGGCTTGTTTTATAAAATAGCAAGGGTACATTGCTGCAAATAATAAAATGATAAATTTTGATTTACTACGTTATGGCGAGCTAAAAAAATAGTATAACTTTGAACGCGGGTTGTTCGTGACCTTTTGTGCCGAGTTGGGCATTAGTTTTGAATATTTAAACATGTTTTAATGAGTAAATACACCTACATTACCAAAGAATGTCTGTTTTGCAAAAGTACAGATGCCGAAAATCATCCTGTAATTTATCATAAAAATTTTAAGGACGAAGATCTTACCGCCGAGGTTTTTGAAGCGAGAAAAACTACCCAGCATACCCATTATGAAATGGTAAAGTGTTTGAAAACCGGTTTGATTTTTTCTCATCACATTCTTGACGATGCCTCGCTAAACGAATTGTATAAAGGCAGCGCTATTAATTTTAATGAGATGTTGGAATATATCAAGAACGACTATTGGTTGCCAATATCGAAATATGTGAAAGGTTGGTCGAGGAAGAAGGCTGTAGACATAGGGTGCAGTACTGGTTTTTTTCTCGAAGCGCTGAAAGACAATGGATATGATGAAGTATATGGCGTAGAACCGGGCGTAGAGCCGAAAGCGATAGCCAGAGCCGACATAAGAGATAATATTTATACGGGATTTTATGGTAAAGGGCTATATCCATCTAATCATTTCGACTTAATAACCTGTTTTCAGACGCTCGATCACCTGAGCGATCCATTGGGTATGCTGGCAAATATGAGAGAAAACCTTAAGCCCGGCGGCCATGTTTATATGATAATGCACAATTCAAATGCGCTACAAGCGCGTTTGTTTGGCGAGAAGTCGCCTATTATAGATGTGGAACACATTTATCTGTTCAACAAGGAAAACATTAAGCTTTTGGGCGAAAAAGCAGGCTTCAAAGTTGTAGAGGTTTTCGATATTGTAAGCCGTTACCCATTCAGCTATTGGCTACGTATGGCGCCATTGCCGCTAAAGAAAATGTGGATAGGTCTGTTTAAAGCAACAGGTATGTACAACAGAATAATGCCCATGAAAGCCGGCAATATGGGTATAATATTGGAGAAGTAAACAAACTAATATTTATTGCGAATATTAACATTGCTAAAAATCCCCACGAACTCAATTGTTTGTGGGGATTTTCAATGTGGGCTACAATATCTCCTAAAATTATAGGTGCAATATGTTGTGTACAACTAATTGCACCTATAAATAATCAACTATAGCAATATTACCTACTTGGCTATAGTTATTTGCAATACGACATTATCCTTATCACTCGTTACTTCTATTATATAGTTGCCGGCTGCTATCGATTTATTGAGCTGTATCTGCTCGGTAAGTATTCCACCCATTGCTGTTGCCTTTTTATTATACACTATCTGACCCAGCATGTTGGTTACACGTATATAGGCATCTCTATCAATAGATGTGCTGAAATTACCTGATATAATGAAATCGCCGGTATTTGGGTTAGGTATAGCTTTAATGTTGGTTTTATTCAGTTCGGGCTCACTACTTTCATTGCCTATTCGGCAACTGCTGATGGTCATCGGCACGGTTGCTACGCAGGCTGTAGATGCAATTGTGTAGGAGATATTGGTATTTCCCATTGACACGCCCGTTACTACCCCTGTTGTTGAATTTACTCTGGCCATAAGGGCATTGCCGCTGCTCCATATACCGCCGGTTGTTGCATTAGCCAATATAGTAGTTGCGCCGACACATAGGCTTGATGAGCCTGTGATTGGGGCGAATGGCTTAACTGTGATAGTAGAAGTAGTAGTACAACCCGTAGGCAATACATAACTGATTGTGGCTGTGCCTGCCGACACGCCTACCACCTCGCCTGTGCTATAACCTACGCTGGCAATACCGGGGCTACCGGCGTAAATATATGTGCCGCAGCAGTCTACGTTAGTCAATCTTATCATCTGCCCTGCGCATACGCTTGTTGGGCCAGATATTGGCGACAGCCGGTTAACGGTAAAACGGAATATAACCGGTATGCCCGATGGAAGGGTGTAGGTAATGAACACCGTTCCGCCCGATACGCCATAGAGTACGCCCGTGGTGGCGCCAATGGTTGCTATGGTAGTATTGCCGCTTGTCCATCGGCCGCCGCTTACAGGGTTGGTTAGCGTTTTGTATTGCCCCACGCAGCCGCCGGTATCGCCCACAATTGCGGGTAGCTGATTTACTGTAACGGTTACCGCCGCAGTACATCCCGTGGGCAACAAATAGCTGATCACAGACGTGCCCGCACTTATGCCGGTGAGCAAACCGCTCGAAGAGCCAATGGTAGCGACCGCCGTTGTCCCGGACGACCAAAGTCCGCCCGATGTGCAACTAAGCGTTACAACCTGCCCTACAAGTATATTGGTTGTTCCCGTAATGGCAGTGAGTATATTAACCACAACGGGCAATACAGCGCGGCACCCATTCATTGTGTAAGAAATATTGGTGCCGCCCGGCCCCACTCCGGTAACAATACCAGATGCGGAACCAACTTGCGCTATTATGGAGCTTGTACTGCTCCATACGCCGCCAGCGACGCTATTGCTTAACGCAATAGATTGCCCTAAGCAAACAGACGTTGGGCCAGTGATTGCGCCCATCGCTACAACTGTTATTGTTTTTACAGCCGTGCAGCCTGTGCTCAGGCCATAAGTAATTGTTGCGCTGCCGCCGGCTATGCCCATCACAGACCCACTCATAGACCCCACTGTAGCAATGGTAGTGGCGCTGCTTGTCCATATGCCGCCCGCAACTGCATTGGTAAGCGCGATGGGCTGACCCTGACAAACGCTGGACGCACCGCCAATTGCCGCCAATGGACTAACGGTTACAGTAACCGTGGCACGGCATGTGCCTATGGTATAGGAAATCAATGTAGCGCCCGCCGCAATTCCGGATACAAAACCCGTTCCGGAACCGACAGTGGCATATGCCGGAACGCTGCTTGTCCATATGCCGCCCGTAGTTGAATTAGTCAGCGTTATCGATTGTCCCACGCAAACGCGCGTGAGTCCGGATATAGGCGTAACATTTATAACAGTTATGGTGGAAGTGCGTGTGCAACCGGCTGGTGTGGAGTAGGATATTACCGTAGTGCCGGCCGATATACCGCTTACTATGCCGGTTGAAGAGCCGATTGTGGCTACTGCAGGCGTGGCGCTGCTCCAGTTGCCGCCGCCGCTTGTATTAGTAAGTGTTGCAGTTGCGCCCATACACAAGCTTGTAGCCCCGCTTATAGCAACCGGCATGGCGGCAACGGTAACAATGCGCGTGGTGATACAGCCGCTACCTAAAGAATAGGTGATGGTGGTTGTTCCAGCCGCTATTCCCGTTACTATACCTGTAAGCGAGCCTATGGTTGCTTTGGCTATAGCGCTACTGCTCCATGCGCCGCCGGTGGTAGCGTTCGCCATGGTTGCAGTTGCGCCCACGCACACATTGGCGGCTCCGGTAATAGGGGTAGAAAGCGGACCTACTGTGATGGTTGTGGTAACAAATGACGAAGAAACGGTGTAAGTAATAACAGCTGTTCCGTTTGCCACACCGGTAACAACGCCAGTCAACGAACCAATTGCAGCAATAGCGGGTGCGCTACTGCGCCATGTGCCGCCCGGTGTGGCGTTACTGAGTGTTGTAGACGAGCCATTACATAGGGTAGTACTGCCCGAAATACCGCCCAGCGATATAGCAGTTACAGATAGCGTTTGTACTGCATATACACTACCGCAGGTATTAGCTATTGTATATGTGATTACAGTTGAGCCAACAGCAACACCCGTAGCTATACCAGATACGGAACCTATAGTTGCAATACCTGTTGCCGAACTGCTCCATAAACCACCTGCAACAGTACTTGTAAAACCGGTGGTAGCGCCAATAATTACAGATGCTGCTCCAGATAATGTGCCAGCAACCGGAAGCGCATTGACATTTATTGATTTTGTAGCATATGCAGTACCACAACTATTGGTAACAGCATAGCTAATCACTGCTGTTCCGGCTGTTATTCCGGTTACCACGCCGCCAGTAACAGTTGCATTTGCCGAACTGCTGCTCCAAACACCCCCTGTTATAACATTGGCGAGCGTGGTAGTAGCGCCAACACAAACGCTCGATGCCCCGGTAATGCTGCCAGCATTGGGTAATGTATTTATAGTAATTGTTTTGGTTGCGTATGCATTACCACAGCTATTGGTAACTGCATAACTGATTATTGCTGTTCCGGCGGTTACCCCGGTAACCACTCCAGCTACTACAGTAGCATTTGCGCTACCGCTGCTCCATATGCCGCCCGTTATTGCATTGGCAAGGGTAGTAGTAGCGCCTACGCATACGCTCGATGCTCCGGTAATGCTACCCGCATTGGGCATTGCATTTATCGTCATTGTTTTCGTAGCATAAGCAGTTCCGCAGCTATTGGTAACCGCATAACTTATTGTCGCGGTTCCGGCGGTAACTCCGGTTACCACGCCAGCCACAACTGTAGCATTTGCGCTGCTGCTACTCCATATGCCGCCCGTTATTGCATTGGCAAGGGTAGTAGTAGCGCCCATGCATACTGCTGAAGAACCGGTAATGGTCCCCGCATTGGGCAACGGATTTATGGTCATTGTTTTTGTAGCATAAGCAGTTCCGCAGCTATTGGTAACCGCATAACTTATTGTCGCGGTTCCGGCGGTAACTCCGGTTACCACGCCAGCCACAACTGTTGCATTTGTGCTACTACTACTCCATACGCCGCCGGTTGTAACATTGGTAAGGGAAGTAGTAGCGCCTTCGCAAACAGACGATACTCCGGTAATACTACCTGCATTGGGTAGTGGAGATACGGTAACTATATGCGTTGCCGTAGTACCAGAAATGGTATAAGAGATGAGCGCAGTGCCAGAAGAAACACCGGTTACAATGCCCGATATACTACCTACCGTTGCAATTGCGGTATTAGCGCTTGTCCATATACCACCCGGCGTAGCGCTTGTTAGCGTAATAGCGCTGCTTTCACAAACCACGGAAGGGCCAGTTATTGCTAATACTACCGAATTAACCGTAACGGTCGTTAAGGCAAAACAGCCAGACGCTAAAGAATAAGTTATAGTAGAAGTTCCGGCGGAAACACCGGATACAACGCCTGTGGCAGAACCTACCGCAGCAACACCTGTATTGCTGCTACTCCATACGCCGCCGGTAGTAGTATTGGTAAGAGTAATGGTAGCGCCAACGTTTACGGAAGATGAGCCTGAAATGACACCCGGAACAGGCGTTACTGTAACAACTACTGTAGGGGAGCAACCAACGCCAAGCTGGTAGGTAATAGTAGATGTACCCGCAGCAACACCAGATACAATGCCAGATATAGACCCAATAGTAGCTACGGCTGAATTACTGCTTACCCATGTACCGCCTGTAGCGCTGTTAGATAAAGTGGTGGTGTTGGCAATACAAACCGTAGGTACGCCTGTTATGGGCGTGGCGCCGCTGTTTAAAGTAACGCGAATCATTGTTGTGTCGCTCGCGCCCATGCAATCGGTAACCACTACAGAAAAAGAATCAGTACCTGTAAATCCTATTGTTGGCGTATAAGAACAGCCGACCGGGGTTGTTGTACTGCCGTTGGATGTGCCGCTAAATGCAGCAATAAGTGTACCATTGGCAGGAACGGTAAGAATAGACCATACTAAACTCTGGCTTCTATCTGAGTCGGTAACTGCAAGCGGTGCATTCATGGGGATAGCGCCCGAACTACCACAAAACGAATAACTCTGAGATTTACCATTGTTGAACGATGGAGCAAGGTTTATAGCAATTTTCCTAATGCGGCTTCCACCTCTATCCGAAAAATAAATATTTCCGCGACTGTCAACCGAAACGCCGGTAGGGCTAACAATTCCGGCGCCAACCAGTGAACAATAATTGTCAGCATGAGTTGTTGTTGCGCCTGCAACTGTAGAAATAATTCCCAAGGCGTTCACCTTGCGTATTCGAGCATTGACAATGTCGCTGAAAAATATATTCGAATTAGCATCTATATACAAACCTTCCGGTGTATTCAGTCTGGCTGCAGTTGCAGCGCCTCCATCTCCGGATAAACCTGCTACGCCAGTTCCGGCTATTGTACTAATAATACCCGATGGCGTGATTTTTCTAATTCGCTTATTTGCATTGTCGCAGAATATTATGTTGCCAGCCATGTCTAATTTTATATCTGTCGGAAAACTAATTTGCGCTGCTGTTGCAGCGCCGCCATCTCCGCCATAGCCGCCTGACATAAAACCAGTAGGTCCGTTACCTGCAATTGTTGAAATAATACCGGATGAGTTGATTTTACGAATCCTGTTATTCCATTCATCCGCTATATATAAATTGCCCGCTGCATCTAACGTAATAGTAGACGGATAATAAAAAGTAGCCGCTGTTGCAGCCCCGCCATCGCCGGAATAGCCAGTAGCGCCGGTTCCTGCAATGGTAGAAATAATACCCGAAGTAGAAATTTTTCGGATTTTATGATTGCCGAAATCAGTAAAAATAATGTTACCAGCCGCATCGAATAGCAAGTCAACGGGTGTTTTTATATTTGCGGCCGTAGCTGGTCCGCCATCGCCTGTAGATCCTGCTACACCAGTACCAGCAATAGTAGTAATTATACCTGTGGGCGCTATTTTTCTGATTCGGTTATTGACGTAATCCATTACATATAAATTGCCGGAGGCATCGTGTCTCACCCCCCATTGAAAGGAAACCATCGCTGCTGTTGCTTGTCCTCCATCGCCCGAATAACCAGACACTCCGGTGCCGGCAATGGTAGTAATGTAATACGGACTTGGCACCGGATTGGTAACTGTTACCAATTTTGTAGCGTAGCAACCCAAACTGAAGCTATATGTAATATTTGTGGTTCCCACAGCAACGCCGGATACAATACCAGTGGAAGAACCAACTGTAGCTACACCTGTATTGCTACTACTCCATATACCGCCCGGTGTAGCATTAGCAAGCGTAATACTGCTACTTATCGCTACTGTTGAAGCGCCGGTTATTGCGCTCATGCCGGATACTACATTTACTACAGCGCTAGCATAGCAGCCCGATGAAGCGGAGTAGCTGATGGTAGCTGTGCCCGGAGCTATGCTGGTAACTATTCCAGATGCGCTACCAATAGTAGCTACGCCGGTCGCCGAACTGCTCCAAACACCGCCACTGAACGAATTGCTCAATGTAGCTGTTGTACCAACGCACAAACTAAGCGTACCCGTAATAGGTCCAACAGAAAGCGACGCCGGATTAACTTTACGAATTCTATTGTTTGAATAATCGGTTATCAACAAGTTGCCACTTACATCAAAAGCCAGATTAGAGCATAGATTTAGTTTAGCCGCGGTAGCTGCCGCGCCATCGCCGCTGAAACCAGCAACGCCGGTGCCCGCTACCGCTGTAATAATACCAGCGCCGTTTATTTTTCTGACTCTACTATTGCTGTTGTCGGCTATATACAAATTGCCTGCGCCATCGTATACTATACCGCCTGGATAGTTTAGGGTTGCCGCTGTAGCAGCGCCATTATCGCCAGTGTTACCTGCCAAGCCAGTGCCTGCAATTGTAGAAATAATACCTGCTGAATTTATTATTCTTATCCTGTGGTTGCCATTGTCGGTTACTATTATGTTTCCGGCATTGTCTGGTCGCACATAGGCTGGCTGATACATTTTTGCGGCGGTGGCGGCGGCGCCATCGCCAGAATAACCACTAACGCCTGTACCTGCTATGGTAGATATTATACCTGCCGGCGTAATTTTGCGCACTCGGTGGCCATACAATTCGGCAATGTACATATTGCCGGTAGCATCTATAGCTATACCGGTAGGCGTATTTATTTGCGCTACCGATGCAGCCGCTCCGTCGCCGCTATAGCCCGCCGTACCAGTGCCTGCTACAGTAGTTATTATGCCTGCGGTCGATATTTTTCTTATTCTATGGTTCAAGGCGTCGCTCACGAAAAGATTGCCGCTTGCGTCCATCGCAATATCCCAAGGGCCCTTTATGTTGGCGGCTGTAGCTGCGCCATTGTCGCCGCTGTATCCTGCCACACCAGATCCAGCGAACCTTGTTATAATACCTGCAGCATCGATCTTACGGATACGATTATTGCCATAATCGGCTATGTAAATGTCGCCCGTTGTCGTAGCTACTATACCATTTGGTCTGAATAGAGCCGCAGATGTAGCCGGGCCTCCGTCGCCTGTGCTACTTGCTGTGCCAGTACCCGCTATAGTAGTTATATTTTGTACGGGAGATCCGGTAGATATAACGGTTACAGAATAAAGCGCAACGCAACCCGTAGCAAATGTGTAGCTGATAACGGCTACGCCGCCGCTAATACCGGTAACAATACCTGTAGTAGAGCCCACCGCCGCTATTACAGGCGCGCTACTTGTCCATGTGCCGCCACTTGTGGCATTGGTTAGGCTCGTTGTTTGTCCCTGACAAACGTTGGCCATGCCGGAGGTTGGGGTTGTGGAATTGACGGTCATGTTTGTAAACGCCGTACAACCAGTCGGTAGGGTATAGGTAATAGTTGCCGAACCCGCGCCAATGCCTGTTACGATGCCGCTTGTAGTGCCGATTGTGAAAATGCCGCTGCTCGTAGAGCTATTCCATGTGCCGCCGGTAACGCTATGGCTTAACGTAATAGCCTGACCAACGCAAACACTGGCCGGGCCGGTGATTGCCGCCGGGGCGCTTACAGTTATGGGTAAGTAGCTATCGGCGCCTAACCCAAGCGGAGGCGAATAGGTAATAATAGCTGTGCCTAACGAAACAGCATTGGCCACCCCGGTAAGAATACCAATAGTAACTACCGCAGTGTTGCTACTGCTCCATGCGCCGCCGCCAGTTGTAGTTGTAAAGGTGGTTGTTTGTCCGGGACACATGGTGTTTAAGCCCGATATGCCTGAAACGGTAAGCGTTGCATTGTTCGATGTGTCGATGCAAGAACCGGCGCTCGAGATGATACAGCGGTACAAATTGCCGTTTAGCGGCGCTGTAACACCAGTAATGGTCAGCGTGGGGGTGGTAACGCCAGAATAGGGCGCAGTGCCAGACACCGCACTGAACCCACCGCCAGAATTTACCTGCCACTGATAAACAAGGCCTGTGCCTGTTGCCGAAACGGTAAATGTTGCGTTGGCTGATGTACCAACCGAAACGTTAGTGGGATGGGTGTTTAAATAACTTAAATTAGAACTGCGGGCCAGGCGCGCCACTTCGCAAGCATCAAGCGCCCGGTTCCACATGCCAAAATCATCAATTTTTCCTTGAAAGGCTTCATTGCCTTGACCCGGGTCTACGCGACCTATCATTATTTTACTCAAATAGCTGATAGCCGTAATTGCGCTGGTATAGGTTCGGTCTAATACTCCGTTTATATAAAATTCATAGGTAGTACTATTCTTTTTGATGAACGCTATATGGCTCCAAGTATGAATGGCGCCACGCGAAGCAGATGAGTCGGGCGGCAAAATGTTCCAAGCAACGACGCCGGGATTGGAATTGCAAAATAAGTTATATTTTTTATTCGATATCCAGTTAAAAGACAGTTCCAGTCCGTAGTGCGGTATAGTGTTCAGTATCGTTTGGTTATTTGATGCGGCATTTGGGTTGTAAAATGTGTCTGAATTTACCCAACATGCTATGCTGTAGCTTGTCCAGCCATTGTTGAAGAACGTGGTATCCAGTTTTATGTAATTTCCATTACCGTTGAATTGGTATGCGCTATTGGGCGCGCCGAAACGATCGGTAGTTAAAGTAGCTCCTGTTACCGTTCCATTTATTCTATTGGCATATGCATTGTTTGCATTGCCGCTAAATGGTAGCCAAACTAACATACTTCCTGTAGGTACATATCCGGGTATTAAGTAGGTAGGCAAAACTGTTACAGTAGTAGCCACACCAAAAGAGCCGCAAGTAGTAGTAGCGGTGTAGCTAATAATGGCGGTACCTACGGCAACTGCCGTGAGTATGCCTGTAGCTGACCCAATAGTAGCTACGCCCGTAGCGCTACTTGTCCAGCGACCACCTGTTACGGCGTTAGCCATAGTTGTTGTATTGCCTGCGTATACCGTAGTAAGGCCGCTTATAGGCGCCGAAATAGGCGTAACGGTTACAACGGCTGTAACATTGCAGCCAGACCCTATGATGTAAGAAATAGTTGCTGTGCCGCCAGATACGCCGGTTACAATGCCTGTTCCAGACCCTACAGTAGCTATGGCGGGCGCCGCGCTGCTCCATGTTCCGCCGCTCGTCGTGTTAGACAATGTGGTTGTTGCGCCGGTGCAAACAGCTCGGGTACCGGTGATTGCCGGTGGCGAACAACTGTAATTGAGTGCAGCGTAAGCGTTTATGCGACCGTAGCCGTAATAATTATCAAAACCAACAGCGTCTTCTGAAAAATTGCCCACTCTGTCATCGGCTGTGGCTTGTAAAATTGTCTTTATTTGGTCGAAATTTCTTGTGCCATCCTGAGCCAGTAGCAGCGCCGCTACGCCCGAAACATGGGGTGTGGCCTGCGATGTGCCGCTCATTCCGGTGGTATAGTCGGTATTGGATAAATAGGACAGCCCAAAAATCGCCTCGCCGGGCGCTACTACCGATATATGACTGCCGAAGTTTGAAAATGTAGCTCTACTATCGTTGCAACGGGTAGCGCCAACGGCTATTACATGGTTCATGCCGGCAGGATAAAACACGGTACTCGAATTGTCGTTTCCCATAGCCGCTACGCAGGTCACGCCATGGGCATAGGCATAGTCTATAGCAGTTTGCGTAACAGTAGAGTAGCCATAGCCGCCCAACGACATATTGATCACTTTTGCGCCATGATCGGTTGCATAATAAATTGCGCTGGCAGTCGTAGACATTACGCCCGATCCGTTGCTGTCGAGCGTTTTTAAAATCATGAGTTTGCAGTTCCAGTCTATGCCTGCATACCCAATGCCATTGTTCCCGTTGGCGCCTATTATTCCCGCTACGTTGGTGCCATGGCTATGGTCGTCGGTAGGGTTGTTATTGTTGTAGCTATAGTTCCAACCCTGATAATCATCTATATATCCATCGCCATCGTCGTCTATACCATTGCCCGCTATTTCGCCAGTATTATTCCAGATACGGCCGCTAAATTCTGGGTGCCCCAAGCGGCAACCAGCATCTATAACTGCAACAATTACCGAAGCCGACCCTTGGGTTATGTCCCAGGCTTGTGTCATTTTAATATCGGCGCCGCTACGTGCAGCTACCGATCCGTAAATAAAACTACCATTATTGTTCATTCCCCACGAATAGATAAAGTAGGGATCTGAGGGCGTAACAGAATTGATGCCAATTTTGTAATCGGGTTCGCAATATTCAAAAATATCGAGCGACTGAAATTGTTTCAATAGCTCACTAATATCTCTACCGCCAGCAAACAGAAACGTATATAAATAGTCTTCGTTTTTAGACCCTGGGTTAATTCTATTTGCCGCCGTACAGTTATGACGGCTGAGTAACACATTTAGCGAGGGGATATTTGATGTCAGTCCATCGCTTGTTTTTGTGAACAATGGCGTTATTCCATTTTTGAATTTAACGCTAAATCTATCACTTGCTGCTACTGCCCTCGTGTTTTCGCTGTTTTTTGTGGGCGTGGGCACAATTTTCATGTTATGTTGTTGTGCAAATACGTGTGAGCTGGTTAACAAAACAGCAATTAGGCCAAAAACAGCTTTACCAATTGCAAGCGCACGCGAAGATCGTTTGACAGGGATGTCAATTTTTTTCATAAGTTTTATTTTAGGTTTGGTTTTGGTTTAAAGGCAATCGTGTAATACAGCTTCACAAATAATTTGCTAACTGTTTTATGCCGATTGCTAAATTATGCGGCGCTGAACAACAAAAACGTAGTATTTCGTAAACGGCGGATAATTTGCGGTGAAATTACTGTATTTTGTCATGAATGGTTTTAAAGCGTCTTGTTTGGTTTGTTAAAGAGGGTGAAAGCTGATGTAATGATTAGTTAACGATGATGATTTTTTTCGTGTTATTGTTTCAGAGATTATTTTTCATTGATTTATAGTAGCGGGTCAGGCGCTTTTTGAGCGGAGATCATTGCACTAAATATCCCATTGGAAATATATTTTTTAAAA
>CAZLPE010000048.1:0-26532 GCA_964561325.1 uncultured Flavipsychrobacter sp. | reverse complement strand
ACCAAACGTCACGCTTGGACTGGTATGAAAATAACGATTAAACATTTGTCTCTAACTACAAAACAGCTTTTCCCCAGCATTAATACGCTTATTTAATATTTGTATTTTAGCGTGCTGTTATAAAGTTAGCCTATTGAATATAAATAGCCAAACAACTCGTTACTCCGTTAAACTTAATCGGTGCAACCTCAATCACCCACTTACCCTGCCATCAGTTGTTTAACCTCCGCGATGTTTAATTGTTTAACCTCGCCAGACGTTAGTCCATCCACCGTTACCCCTCCTATAGCATACCGTATCAGTCGCAATGTAGGGTAGCCCACTGCTGCGGTCATTCTGCGCACTTGCCGGTTTTTACCTTCTGTCAGCGTAAGGGCTATCCAGCTTGTGGGTATGTTTTTGCGGTAGCGCACAGGTGGGTTTCTGGGGCCTATTGTTGCGGGCTCGTCTATAATTACGGCTTTGCTTTTTTTTGTTGCGTATGGTTTGCCGTCTATGGTTATTGTTACGCCCTGTTGCAGGCGGTGCAGGGCTTCTTCTGTAATTTGCCCATCTACCTGCACCCAGTAGGTGCGGGCGTGGTTGAAGGCGGGCGTCAGCAGCCGGTGGGTGAGCTGCTTGTCGTTAGTGAGTAGTAGCAGGCCTTCGCTATCGTAGTCGAGCCTGCCTACGGGGTACACATCTACGGGTATCCCCTTTATATAGTCTGCCAATGTCTTTTTATTGCCTTCTGTAGTAAACTGAGTCAACACCTCATATGGCTTATGAAAAACATAGTATTGCAGCATATACACAAAATTGGTTAGCGTAGCGGAGGGCTAAGGTAAAATAAAAAGTCCGGCACGTTGTGGCTTGCCGGACTTATATATAAGGAATGGGTTAGTAAGCTCGTTCCTTGATGCAATATTATGCACTATTCGGGCTACTGTAAAATAAATTTATGTAATGATTTTTAAAATGTTGATAGCTTGTTAGTAAGTAGGTGCTTTTGCACAAGCTTGGGCGTTTGTGGTTATATCTACCAGTCTTTTTGCATTTTTACAGGCACTCCTTTCTCTTTTTTCATCTTGTCTTGCAGTTTTTTCTCTTCCTGCTGCAGTGCATTAAGCAGTTGTTCTGCCTGTTGCTGACTCAGCTTGCTGGGTTGGCTTTGCTGTTCTTTTTCCTTGTCCTCCTGTTTCCCTTTATCGTCTTTATCGCCCTTATCTTTTTTGTCCTGGTCTTTGTTGCCTTTATCGTCTTTGTTCTGGTCTTTTTTATCGTTACCGTTTTTATCCTTGTCTTGCTTGTCTTTATCTTTCTGGTCTTTATTTTCCTTGTTATCTTTTTTGTCTTTATTATCTTTCTTATCCTGGTCTTGTTGTTTTTTCAGCATTTGCTGTGCGTAGCTAAGGTTGTATTTAGCGTCGGCATCCTGAGGATTGTTTCTCAGCGTATTTTTATAGCTGTTTATTGCCTCTTCCCATTTTTTCTGAGACATATAAGTATTGCCAATGTTGTAATTTGCCGCCGACTGATTTGATTTATCTTTCGTCATTTTAGCGGTTGCCTCCATTATTTTTCTCGACGAATCGTATTGTTTTTGCTGATACAGCGAGTTTCCTAGATTGAACAAACTGGGCATGTGCGTTGGGTCTTTTTTCAGGGCTTTGGCGTAGTCTTCAGCAGCCTCTTTCCAGCGCATTTGCTCATAAAATTTGTTGCCCTGTTCCACATACCGGCTTGTTTGCGCAGCCGCGCCGGCTGCCGCCATCAGGCATACAACCAACACTATCATTTTTTTTACCGCAAATAAGGACCGTACAATCATGTTTGCTCTATGTAGTTTATCCATATTTTAGTGTGTGAAAAGCAATAAAGAGTGGTGTAGGTTACACTGCTGTTTTCTTGTTTGGTGAAGCTAATTTGTTTTTGGCTCCTGGAATAATCCACTCCAATAAAAGCAGAACTAAGCCTGCCGCCAAAAAATACTGAAAGTAACTGGTGAACTCGGTATATAGCATCGATCCCAGATTTTTCTGTTCCATAGCGTCCAGACTACCTGTTATTTTATCTGCTACATCGTCGGTGTTTTGCAGCAGGCTGTAGGTTCCGTGTCCTGCGGCTGCTATGCTTTTTAGCTCTTCTTCGTTTAGCCGGCTTACTACGGGGTTACCGTTTTCGTCCAGCTTCAGCGCCTTGGTTTGCTCGTCATAGAGCGTTGTGCCCTGGGGCGAGCCTACGCCCACAGTATGTACAACAATGCCTGCATCGGCGGCTTCGCGTATTTTTTCTATGGCTTTTTCATCATGATCTTCACCGTCGCTTATTATCACCAGCGATTTGTACTTGCGTTCGTTTTGCGAAAACGACCGCATACTAAGGTCTACGGCTTCGCCTATCACCGTGCCCTGTGTGGGTATCATGTCGGGCGATACGTTCTGCAGCAGCATTTTCAGCGCGCTGAAGTCTATGGTAAGCGGCACTTGCAAATACGCCTTGCCTGCAAACACCACAAGGGCTATGCGGTCGTTGCCCATTTTCTCGGTCATCCGCATTATCAGTTGCTTGGCGCGTGTCAGTCGGTTGGGTTGTATGTCTTTGGCCAGCATACTTTTGCTCACATCCAGGGCAATAATCACATCTACCCCCTTACGTTCTACTTTTTCTGCCTTATCGCCAGCCTGTAGGTTGGCAAAGCCCACTATCATCAAAAACAGAGCGCTTGCAGCCAAAATAAATTTCAGTGTATTTCTGCCCGGTATATAGCCTCTTATCTGTTCGGCTACCAGTGCGGCGTCGCCCAGCTTACTGATTTTCTTTTTTCTCCAGTACAGCGCGCCAATAAACAATACTACGAGCGCGGGCAATATGCCCAGCGCGTACAGATGCTCGAAATGTTGAAATTGAAACATACGGTTGAAAACGCAAATTTAACCTCATGACGCAGTATTCCCACTATAAAAAAACGACATTTTAATAATCTTTAACACAGGCATTTTATGCTGCGCAGGTATGCTAAATGGCTATAAATAACAAGCCCGGCATTGCGCCGGGCTTGTGCATAAAGAGGTGAAAATCTATGTTATATAGCTGGTTCCGTTTGCTTCATTATTTCCATGGCTTTGTTCACCATGTTTTTAGACCCTATGAAAATAGGCGTGCGTTGGTGCAGCTCTGTGGGTTCTATGTCCAGTATATCCTGGGCGCCGCTTACGGCAATGCCGCCCGCTGCCTCTATGATAAACGCCATTGGGTTGCACTCGTATTGCAGACGCAATTTGCCTTTTGGCGCGCCTTTATCTCCGGGATAAATAAAAATGCCGCCTTTCAGCAAGGTGCGGTGCATATCGGCCACCATAGAGCCAATGTAGCGGTGCGAATACGGACGGCCTTCGTCTTTCTTGCTTTCCATGCAGTATTCCAGGTAGGCTTTCATGCCGGCGTCATACTTCACTGTGTTGCCCTGATTGAGCGAGTATATTTTACCATTATCCGGGCATTTCATATCGGGGTGCGACAGGCAGAACTCGCCTATCGATGGCTCTAGGGTAAACCCGTTTACGCCCAGTTTGGTAGCATAAACCATCATTGTGCTCGATCCGTATATGATGTAGCCTGCAGCCATCAGTTTGTTGCCGGGTTGCAAAAAGTCGGCTTCGGTGCAAGGCTGGCCCAATTCGCTTACGCGGCGATAAATGGCAAATATGGTGCCTATCGGCGCATTCACATCAATATTAGATGAGCCGTCGAGCGGGTCGAAAAGCACAACATATTTAGAATTGGCAGAGTAGGTATCTTCATAGCACACATGGTTGTCGTTTTCTTCCGATGCAATGCCTGCGCAGTCTGTGCTGTTTTTCAGAATGTTGATCAGCGTTTCGTTGGCATAAATATCCAGTTTCATCTGTTCTTCGCCCTGCACATTAGTAGCGCCGTGTTTGCCCAGTATATCCACAAGACCGGCTTTGCGCACCTGCTTGTTGATTATTTTACCTGCCAGACCTATATCTCTCAGCAATGATGACAGTTCACCGGTTGCCTGAGGGAATTTTCTGGTTTCCATGATGGTGAATTCATCCATCGTTATCAGCTTTCCTTGAGCCATTTTATTATAATTTTTGTATTTGGTCAAAAATAGGAATATTAAGTTAAAGGTCAAAAGGTAAAATGCCTACTCAGCTTATTTGCCAAGAATCGAACATTTTACCTTTTGCCGGGTATTTGATGTTTGCAATATATTCAGAACACGTTTATTCTGTCGCGGCCGATTCGTGCATTGTTTCGGCTTCGCGCTGCACTTTCCAGTTGTCGCGGTGTTTGCGTAGCGGGTGCTCTTTCGATTTGTTGAAGATCATTGGTCCGTTGTCGCGGCCGGCTCTGCGTGCTTTTTGTTCGTCGGGCGGCAGGTTCTTTTCCTCCCGGCATTCTTCGCTGCAGCAACCTTCATATTTTTCGGCGCAGTCGGCGCACTGTATAAACAGCAGGTGGCAACCATCGTTTTTACAGTTGGTGTGGGTATCGCAAGGCTTGCCGCATATGTGGCATTCGCTCAGTATGTCGTCGGTTATGCGTTCGCCAAGGCGTTCATCAAATACGAAGTTTTTGCCTTTGAACAGTATTGGCAGATTTTGTTCCTTGGCCTTGCGGGCGTATTCTATAATACCGCCCTCTACATGAAACACATTTTTAAAACCGTTGTGCAGCATGTATGCGCTGGCTTTCTCGCAGCGTATGCCGCCTGTGCAGTACATTATTATGTTTTTGTCGCGTTGGTCTTTCAGCATGTCCACGGCCATAGGCAGTTGGTCTCTGAAAGTGTCGGATGGCACTTCAATAGCGCGTTCAAAATGGCCTACCTCATATTCGTAGTGATTGCGCATGTCTACTATTATGGTGTCGGGTTGTTGGGCCAGTTCGTTATATTCTTTAGCTTTCAGGTACACGCCCGTATGGCTTGGGTCGAAAGTAGGGTCGTCTATGCCATCGGCCACAACTTTTGGGCGCACCTTCAGCCTTAGCGACCAAAACGATTTGCCATCGTCGTCCAGCGCTATGTTCATTCTTATACCATTAAGTTCTGGCGCAGCAGCGTATAGCGTCGACTTAAATGCCTCATAGTTGCTCGCCGGCACGCTTATTTGTCCATTAATGCCTTCTGTAGCAACATAAATTCGCCCAAACACTTTTAGCGCTGCAAGCGCTATGTATAGCTTATCTCTAAACGTTTTCGGATCTTCTATCTGAAAATACTTGTAAAAAGATACGGTTGTTCGCGGCTCTGTTTCTGCCAGCATACGTTGCTTTAGTTCCTCATTGTTTATGCGGTTATATAGCGCAGGCATGGTATCAATAGTTTTAAAAAGAAAGATATTTGCTGGCAAAGGTAGGTGTTTTGGCAGGTACCTTTACTGATTGTCGTCAGCGTAAAATGGACTGATTTGCGGCGTTCGGCGCTGTATTATGTTATCACAAACACAATCTTTGCAGTATTTGCCCCTGCGGCGCCCAAGCGTACAGGTCTTTTCATTACATTTGCGCACATTCGAAACGAAAATATGAGCGTATCTAAAGAAGTAAAAACAGGGCTATTGGTATCTGCTGCCCTTGTCATTCTCTTCGTAGGTTTTTATTTCCTGAAAGGTGCGAATCTCTTTTCAAATGAGAATGAATTTTATGTTATTTACCCTAATGCAGAGGGTCTGCAAAGCAGCGCCAATGTGCAGGTAGACGGACTTAACGTAGGGCGGATTTCGCGCACCGAACTGGTGAACGGTAAGGGTGTTAAAATATCTATAGTACTCAGCAAAAAAATAGATGTGCCGGTAGGCACAAAGGCAACGCTTGCCGCCTTCGATCTTTTGGGCACCAAGATGATAAAAATAGATCTGGGCAAGGGCCCCGGCACACTGCCAACCGGCTCTATGCTGGAGCCCGGCAAAGAAAATGGGGTAATAGATAATTTGTCTGGAGAGCTTACGCCTACCTTTAAAGAACTGAAAACTACTATTGCATCGCTCAATAATGCGCTGGCTGGGGTGAACCACATAGTGGACAACGAAAATCAGAAAGCAATAGCCGAAGCAATAGCATCTATAAAGGCTACTGCCAACAACCTCTCTACACTATCGGCTGCGCTGGCCAGCGAAGGAGGAGAAATAAAAAGCATTCTGCATAATGCCAACAGTGTTACCGGCAATCTGGCAAAGCAAAACGATACCATAGCAAAAATGCTGGCCAACTTCAACAATATATCCCGACAGTTGGCTAACTCGCCCATACAGAAAACAGTAGCCGACCTACAGGGCGCCGCAAATCAGTTGCAGGGCGTAGTGCATAAAATAAATAATAACGAAGGTTCGTTGGGAATGCTGGTCAATAACAAAGACATGTACAACAACCTGAACGGATCGCTCAAGTCGCTTAGCGAACTGATGACCGATATGAAGGCGCACCCATCGCGATACATAAACGTTACTATCTTTGGCAAGAAGAAAAATTAATGTTTTTTACACAACCATCTTTTCTCAACGCAATTATTAAGTTCTTGCAGCGGCGCATGCGCCCGGGCGTAGCTTTATTGTGTTTGTGCGGGTTGTTTGTAGCAGGGGCGGCTCATGCCCAGAAAAAAGATACTGCCGCTAAAACCGACATGGTGTCGGTGCTGGTGTATGGCGACAATATGTATGGAATACATACAGACAGCGCCGATCTGAAAAAATTTATTGGTAATGCGGTGTTTATACAAGGCACAGATACGCTGTATTGCGATAGCCTGTACCAGAACGCCGCAACAAAAATAGTAGAGGCTTTTGGTAATGTGCGCATAGCGCAGGCTGGCGGTACGCAGGGCACAAGCGATTACCTGCGGTACACATCTGACAAAAAACTGGCGCTGATGCAGGGCAATGTGCAACTGACCGATGGCAAAAACGACCTGCAATGTCCGGAACTAACCTACGACTTAGGTACTAAAGTGGGTGTGTACACGCAATGGGGCGTCTTGCACAACGATTCGTCTACTATAACCAGTAATGCGGGCGTATACAATGTAAACACAGAGGAGGCGCATTTTACGGGGCATGTAGTCATTACCGATCCGCAATACAATATTAAGTCGGAAGACCTGGTGTATAATACCCGCACCAAGGTTACGCGTTTCTACGCCCAATCTGTAGTGACCCGCGATAACGGGAAATCTGTACTAAGCACTAAGGACGGCACCTACGATGGAGCCAATGGCATAGCCTACTTTTTTGGTCGCTCCAGTATCTGGAACGATGGACAGTATATAGAGGCCGATTCGCTGCACTACAATAAAACATCGGGCTATGCGCTGGCCAACGGCAATGTGGTAGCTATAGATACCGGCAACCACTCGAGCATGTATTGCGGGCATGCTGAGTATTACCGCAAGCCGCGCATATTGTGGGCTACTATAAAACCCGTATTGGTGCAGGCCAATGGTAAAGACACCCTGTATGTTAGGGCCGACACCTTTTACTCGGCGCCCATGGTGCGCGATAGCGCAGGCAAAACAGGCAAGATAAAAACCGGCCTTGCAGACACATCTACCCGCGCCGACTCGATAGCTGCGCGTAGTGCGCGCGGCATACAAACGCCCCTTGCTAAAACAGACAGCGCCAGGGGCAAGTACCACATACCGGTGAATAACAAAGAAGCGGCAAAAACAAACAAGAAGAAACGAAAGACGGACTTACCGGCTACGCAGCCGCTTGTAGCTACCGATACGGCTACAGCCGATACTTCGGCCCCGCTATATTTTATTGGCTATCACCATGTGCTTATATTCTCCGACTCGCTGCAGGGCAAGTGCGACAGCCTTACCTATACCCGCTCCGACTCTACGATCCGGATGATTTATGCGCCCATAGCATGGTCGCACAATAGCCAGATAACGGGCGATACCATATCGCTGATGATGGATAGCTCCGAACTGAAAAGTATGTATGTGCCCAACAATGCGCTTATAGTGTCGCAATCGGGGCCTGAAAAGGCGCAGTTGTTCGATCAGATACAAGGGCGCACACTGATGGCCTATTTTCATAAAAACGCCATTACCAAAATGGATGTCTTGCCCAACTCGGAAGCGATATATTATTCAAAAGATGAGAAAGGCGCCTACCTTGGCGTAAACCAGGCCAAGAGCGAGAAAATGTATGTCTATTTCGACGACCAGAAGATCATGAAAATTCTGTTTGTAAAAGACTTCGCCCAAACCATGACCCCTCTCGAAAAAGCCAACCTCCCCGAAACGCGCCTTAGCCGCTTTAAATGGCTCATAGAGCAGCGCCCCAAAACAAAGGAAGAGTTGTTTAGGTAGGGGATATTGTTTTACCGCTTTTATAGTTTGCATTTGTGTAGTGTGTGGTTTAGCGCACGCTGAGCGTAGTCCTGTCAGGCAGGCGCCCGGCCATCCAGCACGAAAGCGCTATCAGATATTGCGCCGGTAAGCTACAGTGAAGCATAGCGTGTTGTCACTTTTAATTTCCAAATCTCTTATTCCCATTTAGATGTTACTTTTGCAGCCAAATCACAAATATGCAATTTGATTGTAAGGGTCTGTCCGACGAGCAACTGATACATCTGTATACCGAACTGCTGCGTCCGCGGCTTATTGAGGAAAAGATGCTGGTGTTGTTGCGTCAGGGCCGTATTAGCAAGTGGTTCAGCGGCATAGGTCAGGAGGCCATAGCTGTGGGCGCTACGCTTGCATTGGATGAAGACGAATATATTATGCCGCTGCACCGCAATCTCGGGGTGTTTACCGGTCGTAAAATGCCTTTCGATAAGCTGTTTAAGCAATGGCAGGGTCGCAAAGACGGCTTCAGCAAGGGGCGTGAGCGTTCGTTCCATTTCGGAGCCAACGAATACCATATTTGCGGTATGATAAGCCATCTTGGCCCTCAACTGGCTATTGCCAACGGCATAGCGCTGGCCCACAAGCTGAAGAAGGAATCTAAAATAGCGTTGGCGTTCAGCGGCGACGGCGGCACCAGCGAGGGCGATTTTCATGAAGCGCTCAACGTAGCTGCGGTATGGGGACTGCCAGTAATATTCCTGATAGAAAATAATGGTTACGGCCTGAGCACGCCCAGTTCAGAGCAGTTTATATGTAAGCAACTTGCCGATCGCGCAGCGGGTTATGGCATGAAGGGTATAACCATAGATGGCAACAACATACTGGAAGTTTATAAAGAGATCACCAAGGCGCGACTGTATTGCATAGCCAATCAGAAGCCCATACTTGTAGAGTGTATGACCTTCCGTATGCGCGGCCACGAAGAGGCCAGCGGCGTAAAATATGTGCCCAAAGAACTGTTTGAAGAATGGGCAAAGAAAGATCCGGTGGCCAACTTTGAACAGTTTTTGAAAAACGAACAGATACTCACCGACGCGCGCATAAGCGATATCAGGGCTATCATACAATCGGAGATAGAAGAAGGACTGGCCAGCGGTTTTGCAGCTCCGCCGGTAACGCCGGACACCCGCGAGGAGATAGCCGATGTATATGCGCCCAATGTACCGGCCGCTATACCCGCTACAGGCGCTACAAGCGAAAAGAAATTTATACAAGCCATAACCGAAGGCCTGAAACAAAGCATGGAGCGCCACCCCAATCTGATACTTATGGGGCAGGATATAGCCGAATATGGCGGAGCCTTCAAGGTAACGGAGGGTTTTGTACAGCAGTTTGGCCGCGACAGGGTGCGCAACACACCGCTATGCGAAAGCGCTATTGTAGGGGCTGCGCTTGGGCTCTCTATCAAAAAGCACAAGGCGATGATGGAGATGCAGTTTGCCGATTTTGTTACTGTGGGCTTCAACCAGATAATTAATAATCTGGCCAAGATGCACTACCGCTGGGGGCAAAATGCCGACGTGGTGATACGCATGCCCACAGGCGGCGGCGTGGGCGCAGGGCCATTCCACTCGCAGAGCAACGAAGCCTGGTTTACGCATACGCCCGGACTGAAAGTGGTGTATCCATCTACGCCCGAGGACGCAAAAGGATTGATGATTGCGGCAATAGAAGACCCGAATCCGGTATTGTTTTTTGAGCATAAGGCATTGTACCGCAGCATAAGCGGACAGGTACCCGAGAACTATTACAGTATAGAAATAGGCAAGGCGCGCATAGCAAGAAGGGGTACAGACGTAAGTATTATTACTTACGGCATGGGTGTGCATTGGGCGCTGGACTATGCCGATAAACACAAAGAACTATCTATAGACATTCTGGATCTTAGAACGTTATTACCGCTCGACTACGAGGCTATTAAAGAGGCGGTGGCGCGTACCGGCAAGGTACTGCTGCTACACGAAGATTGCCTTACAGGCGGCATAGGCGGCGAACTGGCAGCATGGATTGCGGAGCATTGTTTTGAATTGCTGGACGCGCCCATTATGCGCTGTGCAAGTCTGGATACGCCGGTTCCGTTTGCTATAGAGCTGGAACAGAACTTTATGGCTAACAGCCGTTTGCACGAAACTGTGCAGCGTTTGATGTCGTATTAACGGCATTGCAGCGTCAGGCAATAGTTTTTATTTACGATTATTGATTTTTTTATTTTTGTGTGGTACATTCGTAAGCGCATAGGCGGTAGGCAATAGTATTACCGCCTGTGCGTTCAAATAATTTCACATGAGGTCAGGGGGTTCACTTGCAGTTTTTGTAGCGACTACGGTTTTTTTCTATGCGTGCAAAGATATGCCCGCTAAAAATCATGGCCCCATAGTTTTGGGCGACTCTTCTACAATTGTTACAGAGAAGGACCCTTCTAAGTTGCAGGATCTTGTGGCCGACCTCAAACCGGAAATACCCTCTAATGCAGAAAAAGCAGACACGCCCGTAGCTGAAAAGACGCCTGCAAAACCTGCTACAGCAGATACGCCCAAGAAGGGCAGAACAGTGATTGCGCCGGCTCAGATTGCAGCCCCAGCCGGACCGGGTCTTTCTGCAGAGTTTAGCGAGGTCACCTTGTTTATTCAAAATATTGCCGCCAAACAGGCAGGCAACCCCAACTTGCTGCATGCCAACGGCGCCGTATATACATTGGTTAGCGGCAACATACCGGGCAATATTTTAAAACTTACGGGTAATGTAACCAAGGTTTCGCAGCGCTATCAGTCGGTAGTAATTCTTAAAAACGGCGCAACTACGTTGCCTTTGGAATCGCTGACTACTACTACATCGTGGGAGCCCCTTACCGGCGGCAACGGCATGTACAGGATAACAGGTCTGGATGCGCAGTCGCTGGAATATCCTGAAACGAATAATAACGGTATTAAGAATGCGGTAACCAAGGCCGCGCAGCGTCGTCGGATCAGTCGCAGTAAGATACAGGAATTGGTGAGTAGCGTTCGCAACCTTCGCTCTGCCAATCAGAAGCCGCTTACCGTAACCATACGGTCTGTAATGTGGAAAATAGATGGTAAGGATACCAAGGGTAAACCCTTCTCTAAGCAGATAAGGATTGATGTGCCCATGTAGCCATGTGTGCAAATTGCACAGTATTTGAAAATCTACAGGTAATATTCAACAATTATAAAAGAGCGCAATCGCGCCTTTTGTAGGCTGCTATTGCGCTCAGATAAGTATGTTAATGTATTTGGTTTACCTTATATTTTCTCCACACGCTTTGCATGTCTGCCGCCTTCAAATTCGGTAGCAACAAAAATATTGGTCATTGCTTTTGCTACATCCAGCCCTACAAAGCGCGCGGGTATGCAGAGTACATTGGCATTATTGTGCTGGCGCGCCAGCGATGCCAATTCTTCGTTCCAGCATAGCGCCGCTCTTATACCATGGTGTTTGTTGGCTGTCATGCATACGCCATTGCCGCTGCCACAAATCAGTATACCTGCCGTTGCCGCTCCGGTTTCTACCATACTTGCTACAGGGTGCGCATAGTCGGGATAATCTACGCTATCGGCGCTGGCGGGGCCTTTATCAGCCACCTGCCAACCATTGGCGGTAAGCAGGGCAATTAATGCCTCTTTGTAATCGAAGCCCGCATGGTCTGAACCTATGGCTATGGGCATACTCTTGTCAAAAGTGTTCATTATGCTGTAGTTTAATTTTTGTTCCGGGCTTCTTTTGCCAATCTTTCTTTTACTGCGCGTGCACTGATGTTTATAGACAGCTCGAATAATATGTACAAGGGTATAAACACCAACAGACAGCTAAACAGGTCGGGCGGTGTGATTATTTCAGCCAATACAAACAGGATAAGAAATGCATATCTTCTTTTTGACCGTAAAAAAGCCGGCGTTACCAAGCCGATGCGCGATAAGAAGTAGATAAGTATAGGTAACTCGAACACTATGCCCAATGCCAATATCATGTTTGCCATAGTGTCGTAGTAGTTTTCTATGGTTATTATGTTCTCAAACATGGGGCTTAGCTGGTAGTTGCCAAAAAAGTTGATGGTATATGGCGCTACAATAAAATAAGCGAACAATACGCCGGTAAAAAACAAAACCGAACACCAAAAAACGATGCCATTGGCCATTTTAATCTCTGATGGGCGGAGCGCAGGCTTTATAAACTTCCATAATTGCCACAATACATACGGAAATACTAAAATAAAACCACCCATCATAGACACAGAAAGGCTCATCATAAACTGACCGGTTACGGCAGTATTCTGAAATTTCATTTTGATTTCGTTCATGCAAAAGTCGCTGTAGTGCAACAGGCGGCCAAGTGCGCAAAACCAACGATAAGCAATAAAATCGTTGTGAGCAGGGCCAAGTATAACGCGGTCGAAAATCCATTCTACTTTGATAAACACAATAATTGCGCCTATAAGTATGGCAATAACCGAGCGTACTATCGTCCACCGCAACTCCTCAATATGGTCGAGAAAGTTCATCTCGCCAAGAGGGTTGTCTGCCCTTTTATTCAGAAAGTTCTTTAATATACTCAATGGTTGCTATTAGGGGCGCAAAGTTAGGTAAATATCGGTTCGGATGAAGGAAATAGTTAGCCCGTTTTGTGCATGTAATTGTAATTGCAAAAGCAAGTATGGGTGTTGCGCATTATTTATATAATGCAAAACGGGCTATCCGTTACTGGTATAGCCCGTTTTGCGGTAAGCTTAAATAGCCTGTTATTTTTTATACACCTTTACAGAAAAAGTGTAGGTCTGCATTTTTTCTATTTGCTGATCTCGGCTCATTTTGCCCAGCTTATTTACTTTCGGCAAGTGTATGGCTGGCATATCGGGCGATTTAGTTTCTAATAGCGACAGCAGCGATTGTGCGCTCACAGCATAGGTGTTGGCTTGTTCCTGACTGCCAATGGCTGCCAGAATACCTACAATATTGCCTTTCTCGTCTATAACCGGCGATCCGCTTTGTCCATGACCGGCGGGCAGTTCAAGGGTATATTGCAGGTCGTTGCCGGCATAGCCATTTTTAGAGCTTATGTAGCCTTCGCTATACATAATATCGTCGGTAGGAAAGCCGAGCGTAAAGATGTGCGCGCCAATATTGGTCTTCTTGGCGGCAAATGTATAAGGCACTTCGCCCTTGCCAAAGTGAAAGTTCTTTTTCTCCACTTTCAGCACTGCAATATCGGCTTCGGTGTTAACGGCAATTTTTGTGGCTTTATAGTAGTCGCCGCTTTGCACCTGAATATACACCGAGTCAGCGTTATCGGTAACGTGGGCGCTGGTAACAAAATAACCATCGTTGTTAAGCGCGAAGCCGGTACCTACGTATCTCACCGGAGATGGTGGAGGCGTGTTTATTTTCTTTAAGTCTTTCTCCAGTTGTTTTTGCGACTGCTTCAATTGGTATTGCGAGCGCTTTATAACGTCTACTTCACCGCGAATGATGTTGTACTGAGAATCTGTTTTCTGAATAGAAGGTTTCAGGTTCAAAATGGTGATCGCGGAGAACAGTATTGCCACGCTGGCCGCCACTGCTGCGGTGCGCCATATGTGCGCAGATAAAAAGATCCTTTTAGCTTTTTCTATTCCGCTTTCCTTATGCTGAATATCTTTTAGCATATTACGGAAGCGTTTCTGCTTTCCCGACTCCTGAAGTGATTTTATGAGGCGTACATTTTCATTAAACTCAGTAGCAAAAGCGCCATCGGCAGCTATGCGTTGTTTTAGGGCATTGCTCTCGTCTTTAGATAAAGCGCCCGATACATAAGCTTCAGCTAACTCCCAGGCATTGTTGTTTATAGACATAATATTCGTTACTTATTTTTTCCCCGTTTCGTAAAAAAGCTTGCGAAGCCGGGTAAGGCATTTATACTTTTGATTCTTTGCATTATCGGGGTTGGTGTACCCAAAACTTTTGGCTATGTCCTGCATGCTTTTGTCGTCGTGATAAAACGCTTTCAACAAAGACCTGCAAGGTTCGCCTATCAGTTCCAGCGCATTGTTCAGTTGGTTGTAGTGCACTTCGCGCTCTTCATGTACACTAATATCTTCGTCAAAGGTTATTCCTTGTATTCCTTCTTCCGTTCCTATATTTTCATCGTAGAAAACAGGGTCTCTGCTTTGCTTGTTTAGTTTTTTGTACCACAGATGTTTGCTTATGGCAAACAGATAAGTACCTATACTGCAAGTGAGCCTGAATTCTTCGTCTTGCGCTTTGCCAAACAACACCACCATTGCTTCCTGAAAAAGGTCGGCTCCGTCGTTTTCAGAACCTCCGTTTTTTATCAGCCAGCCATTCACTATCGGGAAATGCTTCCGGTATATTATTTCGGTTGCTTTTCGTTCGCCTTTGGCCAGGGCAGTTAGTAATTGTGACTCCGTGTATATTGGGCTTTGCACCTGTTAATACTTATTTGATAAAAAAGTAACCCACTCTTAGCGTCTTTTTTTATAATTGACCATGGTGGGAATGAGCCTTAAAGGTAAATAAATAAATAGGGGATTGCCTCATTTTGGGCGTTCATCAATGTTAAAACTTGCCTCGCGCATTGCTATCGCTGTTATATTTGCCTGAGCTAATCGATTCATAGTAAAGAAAATAGGCTCCTGTTACAATTGCTCAACTAATTGCGGAGGCGTTTAATAGCGCCATATCCCAAAACTATACCATTATGAAATTTATACTGCTTTGCGCGCTTGCTGTTTCGATAGTTGTGCCCAGTTCCTGTAGCTCATGTTCAGGCCCCCAACCGGGTAATAGCGATACGGTTTCGGCAACAACAGCGCCTGCTATACAGCCTGCAGCAGCGCCCGATACTACAAAACATGCTGCAAACCCTACGCCGCCGCCATCAACTCCTACCCCAAACGAAACGGAAGATGAAGGCAATACAAACACTACAGAAGTGCGGGTAGAAAAGGGAGAACAATAAGCCTTGCAGGCGATAGCCGCAAATAAAAAATCCCCGCCAAATGCTATTGGCGGGGACAATGGTTTATTACTTATCTGCTATTTGTTTATAATAATTTTCTCGGCGGTAGTTCCAGAGCCTGTAGTCGCTACCATAAAATACATCCCGTTGGGTAGGTCGGCTTGCAATGGGGTGGGTATATTGGTAACAACTTTCAGTTCTTTTACCTTTTCACCTATTTTGTTGATAACGGTAATTGTTGCCGGTTCATTAATAGGCGTATGCAGGGTCAGGGTAGCCGCTCCGTTATTAGGATTCGGAAATATTGACAATGAAGGCGCTGTCAAACTACCGGTTGTATTTACCCCTGTTCCTGTGCTACAGCTTGCCCGTACTTTTAGGTTGTGGGTTGCCACACTTGTTCCACAATAGTTGGTAACGGAATAGGTAATAACCACGCTGCCGCCCCATACGCCCTTAACCATACCGCCTGCCGATACTGTAGCCAGCGCTGTATTGCTACTGCGCCATGTGCCGCCCGAACCGGTTGTGGTAAATAAGAGCGAGTCGCCGCGGCAGATGCTGTCTATACCTGTTATAACACCGGCATTGGGCTGCGGTTGCACATTCACCACCTTGGTGGCAGATCTTGAATCGCATGCATTGGTAACCGTATAGGAAATGGTATTTGTGCCTGCGCCTACGCCGGTAACCCACCCAGCGCCGGATACTGAAGAAACAAGTATATTGTCGCTGCTCCACACACCGCCGGTAACTGCATTAGCAAGAAGCGCCGAATCGCCGGTACACACCGAGTCGCGACCGGTAATAGTACCCGGATCTGGGGGCGCAATGATGGTGATATATATGGTTGTGGTGTCTGCAAAGAGGCCGTCGCTGACTTGTACTTTGAAGGAATCGAGTCCAAGATATCCGGATGCAGGCGCATACGTAAGGCCAGTAGGGTAGATAGTAGCTCCCGTAGACAGCGCAGTATAAGCTGCAACCAGAATACCGTGCGCAGGGGCGGTAACCACGCTCCAGTTTTCTGTCTGGCCGGTGTCTACATCGTACACGGCAAGCAATGAGTCGATACCGATAAACTCTACAGGACAAATGGTGCGGCTTTGCGACCGTCCGCCGGTGAAGGTAGGGGCATGCGACAAAATCTGAACTATACGTATACAGTTGTTTTCGTTGTCGGCAATGTAAAATTTGCCGAGACCATCTGTTGCAAAGCCCGATGGGTGGTTGAGCGAGGCTAATGTCGGCATACCTCCATCGCCGGAGTAGCCTGCAGTACCGTTGCCTGCATAAGTGCTGATAATGCCGGCTGTATTTATTTTACGAATCCGGTTGTTGTTTTGATCTGCTATGTACACATTGCCCGATGGGTCGGTAGCAATACCAACCGGAGCGCTAACCATGGCTGCTGTGCTCGGGCCTCCGTCGCCGCTAAAACCATATGTCGGCGATCCGGCTATAGTGCTTATCGTGCCGCTTGTGTTTATTTTGCGCACGCGGTTATTGCCATTATCGGCTATGTACAGATTGCCCACGCCGTCTACCGCTACGCCGGTAGGATATTGTACCCGCGCAGCTATTGCAGGGCCTCCATCGCCGCTTATAAAGCAACTTCCGTTGCCGGCAATAGTAGATATGATACCGGCAGGCGTCACCTTTCTTACCCTGCAGTTTTGGTTGTCGGCTATAAATAAATTGCCGGCGGCATCGTAGGTGATGCCCCATGCATAGCCCAACTGAGCTGCCGTAGCCGGCCCGCCATCGCCGCTGAAAGCAGGTATGCCGCCTGTGCCGGCTATTGTAGTAATGATACCGGTGGTTACGTTTATCTTCCGGATACGGTTGTTGCCATAGTCGCTAAACACCACATTACCGGAAGGGTCGATAGCAATGGCGCGCGGTTTTTGTATGCGTGCCAATGTTGCCGGGCCTCCATCGCCAAAATAACTGCCCGTGCCTGTCCCAGCGATGGTTGTTATTACGCCGCTGGGGTCTACCTTCCTGATTCTGTTGTTGTCGTGGTCGGCTATATACACATTGCCTGCTCCGTCGGCAGCTACAGCATAGGGTAGGTTTAGTTTTGCAGTAGTAGAAGCTCCTCCATCGCCGGAATATCCAGCGATACCAATGCCGGCAAAAGTATTTATTGTTTGAGCGAGTACACTAACGCCGCCAAATGGCGCCAATGCAATAAGGAATAGTATAAAAGAAACCTTTTTCAAAAGAAAATTTTTCACTAAGTTACAGTATAATTTTAATTGTACTGCGCTAAACGAGGTAATTCCTGATATATTAGAAAGCGCCTACGAGCGATATAAACTATTAGTTATATAAAACCCTAACAATTTACTTTACGCAGGCGCCATAGGTAAGCCGTAGTGTATTTTTGCAGTTGGCGTCTGCGAAAATGCACAATGCATGGAACGCGGTCAAGATTGAAAAACACTATTATATGAAGCATCGATTTAATGTGCGCGTGTATGGAATATGGATTCAGAATGGCAAACTGCTGGTGAATGAAGAGATCTATGGAGAGCGTACCATCATTAAGTTACCGGGTGGCGGACTGGATTGGGGTGAGGGTCTGCGGGACTGCTTGAAGAGAGAGTGGAAAGAAGAACTGGAACTGGATATAGTAGTAGGCGATCATTTTTATACTACAGATTTTTTTCAGGCGTCGGCGTTCGATAATTCGCAGGTCATCAGTATATACTACTACGTAACAGCTCATACCGCCGACCCTATAAAAAACACTATGCCCAACGAACGGGCTTATTGGGTAGATATAAACATGGTGAATGAAGATACGTTTACGCTTGCTATTGATAAAGTAGTAGGGGGTATGTTGCGTCAAATTGCGAGGCAGAATGCGCCAAACCCTATACCTGCATAACAAATGATAATAAACTAATAGCTATCGAACAAACTATACCCACTACCTTTGCGCCCTATGAAATTATTAATGCAATACCTCAGCCGTTATAAGCTGATGATCTTACTGGCTATTGTATTGGCCGCTATAAATCAGGGCTTTTCCATGCTCGACCCCCTCATTGCCGGTAAACTCCTCGATCGTTTTGTGAATCACCCGCTTACCGTAGATAAAGAAGGTCTGGTGCATCGCGATATGTCGCAGTTTATATATGGCGCACTCGGGCTTATAGGTATGCTTATAGGCGTGGCCATGGTGTCGCGCATCGCCAAAAACTTTCAGGACTATACAGTAAACGTTGTTATTCAGAAATACGGCGCCCGATTGTATACCGACGGTTTACGCCACGCACTGCGTCTACCTTATCAGGATTTTGAAGACCAAAGCAGCGGACAGACGCTTTCTGTATTGCAAAAAGTGCGCACCGATTGTGAGAAATTTATCAACTCTTTTTTCAACGTACTGCTTCCGTCGGTAATTGGTATAGTAGTGGTTATCACCTACACGCTGAAGCTGAGTCCGATGCTGCCCATAGTGTACATAGGCGGAGCAATTTTGCTGAGCATACTGATTAGCGCATTGAGTAAAAGGATAAAGATTGTTCAAAAAACGATTGTAAAAGAAACCAATGCCCTTGCCGGCTCTACTACCGAATCGCTGCGCAATATAGAATTGGTGAAAAGCCTCGGGTTGACCCAGCAGGAGATCAGACGCCTGAATGCTACAACTATTAAAATCCTGCAATTGGAGCTTAAAAAAGTACGTAGCATTCGCATGATATCGTTTGTGCAGGGCACTTTTGTGAATCTGCTCCGCCAAACTATTGTAATGTGCTTGCTGATATTTATTTACAAAGGCTCTATTACGCCTGGGCAATACCTTACGCTGTTGTTTTACTCGTTTTTCATCTTTGGTCCATTGCAGGAAATTGGCAGTGTAATCATGTCGTATCGCGAAGCCGAAGCGTCGCTCAATAACATTCAGGAGCTATTTAAAAAACCTGTGGAATATACGCCGGAGCGACCCGAAGCTATAAACGGTATTGAGCATTTGCAGTATAAAGATGTTACATTCAAGCACAATTCGTCTTCGCGTCCGGCGTTGGATGGAATATCGTTTGATGTAAAATTGGGAGAAACAGTGGCATTCGTAGGCCCTTCGGGTAGCGGTAAAACCACGCTGGTAAAATTGCTTGTGGGCTTGTACCACCCCAACAAAGGGCATATTTACTACAATGGGCATGATGAAGCCAATATAGACTATGAAGAGCTGCGCCACCAAATGGGATTGGTAACACAAGATCCGCAGCTGTTTTCCGGCACTATTAAAGAGAACTTATTGTTTGTAAACCCCGGAGCTACAGAGGCCGATATCAATGAGGCTTTGCAACGGGCATCATGCCAGAACCTGCTGGCGCGTGCAGAAAACGGTATTGACACCATGATAGGCGAGGGCGGCTTGAAACTTTCGGGCGGCGAACGCCAGCGTATATCTATAGCCCGTGCGCTGCTACGCCAACCAAGATTGATGATATTTGACGAGGCAACTTCAGCGCTCGATTCGCTAACAGAGGAGGAAATATCGCAGACTATTCGCAGCATTACCGCCCAGCGTAAGCATATAACCATAATGATTGCCCACCGGCTGTCTACCATTATGCATGCCGACAGAATATATGTACTTGAAAAGGGTAATGTTGTAGAGACAGGTTCGCACTCATCGCTTGTAGAAGAGAAGGGACTATACTACGCTATGTGGCGCCAGCAAATAGGAGAGCGCAAAGAAGTATCGCTCAATAAGAAACCATAGAATAAAGTAACAGACAATGATTAAAACGGGTAGCCTATCAGCTACCCGTAAATTTTTCCATTGTAGCCGATGTTGCCGAGCTAATGCCCTCTGATTTTACCACATTGCGCACGGTGCGGAGCAGGATTTTGAAATCGAGCAGAAAGCTGATGTTGTTCACATACCATACATCGTATTCAAATTTCTGTTTCCACGATATAGCGTTGCGCCCGTTTACCTGCGCCCAACCTGTGATGCCGGGGCGTACATCGTGCCTGTGTTTCTGGGTCTCGTTGTAAAGCGGCAGATACTCTACCAGCAGCGGGCGAGGCCCTACAATACTCATATCTCCCTTTATTACATTGATCATTTGCGGCAATTCATCGAGCGATGTTTTCCTGATAAAGCTGCCTATAGCCGTCAGCCTGTCGGCGTCGGGCAGCAGTTCGCCATTCTTGTCTTTACGGTCGTTCATGGTTTTGAACTTGATGACCTTGAATATTTTTTCGTTTTTGCCGGGCCGGCGTTGGAAAAAGAAAGGCTTGCCGGAATTAGCAATAGCCAGCAGTAATACCACAACGAGAAATACCGGAGATAGAATGATAAACACAACCAATGCCACAAAGAAATCGGCAATGGGCTTTGTGACGTTGATATATATGGCGCTGGGTAGGCTTCGGTTCATATTATTTTTGCTTTAGTATGGCGCTAATGTGATCGATGTATTTTTTTGCCAATACTTCGCGGTCGAAGTTCTCCTTCGCAAAGCGGTAGCCGCTCTCTCCCTCGCGCACCAATCGTTGCGGATCTTTAAGGTATTCGCGTATTATACGGTTATATTCGGCTGTGTTTTCGGGCTCTACATAGGTTCCTGCTCCGGCAGCTTCTACCAATTCTCGGCTCACACCGTCTATCGCCATAAGGATTGGCCGCTTACACGACATGTAGTCAAATGTTTTGTTGGAATAGACCGTTTTGAAAGTATCCACCCGTTTCAAGATAGATGCCCCCATTTCGGATGCCAATATGTAGCAAAATACCTCGGCCTTGGGCACAGAATCCAGAAAACGTACATTAGTTATTTTACGGTCGGCAGCCAGCTTTATCAGTCTGTCTTTTTCCATACCCTGACCTATCATCAAAAACAGCACATTGGTGTCTGCAAGCGCTTCGCCGGCATCCAGCGCCTGTTCCAGATGGTTGGCAACGCCGTGAGCGCCTACATAAGTTATTACAAACCTGCCTTCAAGGTTGTGTTGCTTACGGAAAGCTTCGCGATCGAAGGTGTGCAGCAGTTTTTCTGAAAGGCTAAAGTCGGAAGCGTTCGAAATCTGAATAAGTTTACTTTCTGCAATTCCTTTTTTGTCGCGCAGTGTTTTGTAAAATGCGGGAGTGAGCACATTGATCAGGCGCGCCCGTTTATATATGAAAGCTTCTACCCAGTAGGCCAGTTTAATGATCAACTTGTTTGTCAGTACGCCGGTATCAATGGCCGATTCGGGCCACAGGTCGCGCACCTCAAAAACAAACGGCATACTTCTCAGCCTCGACACCAGATAGCCCGTAGCGCCCACAAAAAGCGGCGGCGAGGTAACGATAACTACATCGAACTTACCTTTGGCTTTAAACAAGCCCGCATACAGCGACGAGAACATAAAAGAAAAATAGCCCCACAGCCTACCTACAAAATGCTTGTTGTATGCCTCTGACACATGGCACCGCCAAACATTAACGGCGCCCTGTTGCTTTTTTACAAACTTCTTGCCTTTATATTCGGCAATTTTTTCCTTGCCATTGTAGTGCATCATGCCGCCCAGTACGGTTACCGTATGTCCCTGTTCGGTCCATACACGCGTAAACTCGTTCCAGCGCGAGCCGCCGGGGTCGTTTTCCTCCAAAAAATACTGGTGAATCAGTAATATGTTCATTGCAATCGCAAAAATAGAAATTTGCGGTTGTTGTGGTAGATAATGTTTTTGTGAAGGGGGGGATATTAGAAATGTAGCATATGGTTTACGAATTCTATAAACTACTCCTTCACCACTTTCCTAACAATTCTATTCCCTTCTTCATCCTTCACCTCCAACAGATAAACCCCTTGCTCCATTGACTGCATAGGAACAATGTTGCTACCTTTTTGTAATTCACCTTGTGAAACTACTGCACCCAAAATGTTGATAATGCGATAGGTGGCTGTATTAGGAAGCTGCTCTAAGTGAAGCATATTAGTTACGGGGTTGGGGTATAGTTTTATTTGATCTATCGAATGTGCATAGGCTTGTAGAGTAGCTGTTTCTATTTCATTGAATGCAGTGTTGGTCATAATCACTTCGTTATCATCGAAATAAATACCTACTTTATTTGGGATAACCGTTCCTGGTGCAAGTATTGCATTCACCCTAATTTTGAATACAAAAACACCCGTACATAAACCGTGGTGACTACTATCCAAAAGTTTGATATTTGGGAAATCGAACCGAAGTACCCAATTGGCGCCATTCCATTTTTTTGACAAAATTACCGAATGAGTACTGGCTACCATGGCTAAAGAATGTATGTCTAAACTATTAGGCAAAGTGTCTAATACAAATATATTTTGTGCGGTATCATTGCCCGTGTTTTCAAATTCGGCAGTGTAGGTTAAAAGAGCGCCTGTTGGGATGATGCCTGCAGGGCTCACTTCCAATTGGTTGGGATCGTAAGAGCCTTTAACTGTATCAATTCGATCACAATTGTTGTCGTCTGGGTTTTCGTCTCCGGATATTGGGTTTATGGTGTAGGCCGAGTGTACTGTATCACGGGGTATAAGAAAGGTACCGGGAACACTTAACATGTAGTTAATATTTTTAGTACTACCATCCATCGTAGAGAGCGAACCTAAATTCCAATTCATAGTGTTGCCAACTACTGATGTAGGTGCAGGAGTTGCATTACCAAATACATATCGTGGACTGAACGTTACGCTCAGGAAACCGGGTTGGGGCGTACAATAATTGTTGCTCACAATTACATGACCTTCCTGTTGATGTATTCCGGCACGTGATGTGGCATGTACAGTTAAATCAAAACCGGGTATTCCAGAACATTGAAAGCCTATATATTTAGTGGTGTTGATACCCGGAGCAAGTGTATCGGAAATGATGCCGGTTGAAGGACAAAAGGGTACCAAGCCGGGCGCTGCGGACAAGACCTTGAATTTATAAATATCTCCGGGAAAGCCATTGGCATTATAATCCATACCCGACAACAGAACCAATGTGTCGATAGCTACTCCATTAGAATCAATTTCAACAGTTGTTGGGTGATTGATATAATTTTCTGTACCTGTATCAAAAGTACAATTGGAATTACCATCATAATACAGCCTAACCGGCATAGACCTGCAAAATTGATAGGTGTAGTTATAACTTATGGAATCTATCGCCGCAGTTCCATTGTACAATACATGCTTAATGGTATATACACGGGGAAAATTATAGGTGTGATTGAAGTTTGCAGCGCCTAAAAAGGAGCTGAAGGGATCAATTTGGGTTGAGCCATCGCCAAAAAATGTTTTTACGTTTAGCAATGATGAAAAACGGACAGGTATAATAGTGAAAGAAGGACCTTCGCACAAGGTATTAATACATACCGAAAAGCTATCTGCTGTAGCTATCGGGTCCCCTACTCCTGTTACTCTGCATATCCTGTAATGGTAGCGGTCTGTAACATAAATATTGTTGTTTCTATCCACACCTACACCCCATACGTCTGATAAAGATGCCGACGTAGCAGGCACTCCGCTACTTAATGACGAACCACTACCCGCAAAAGTGCTGATTATGCCTGAAGTTGTAATTTTACGGACAAGGCTATTATGGAAATCTGCAACATATACATTACCGAAAACATCAACGCAGGTATAGCTTGGCTCAAAAAATCTCGCTAAAGTAGCGGCTCCACCATCACCTGAAAATCCCCGAACCCCATCGCCAGCATAAGTACTTATAATACCGGAAGGGCTTACTTTTCGTATTCTATGGTTGTACCGATCGGCAATGTATAAATTTCCGAAAGCATCTATACTTAAACCTGCCGGTCCTACCTGTGCATTAGTAGCTGGTCCTCCATCGCCGCTAAACCCAAAGGAGCCAACACCAGCATAAGTACTGATGTAGCCTGCAGGAGTTATCTTCCGCACCCTGCTATTAGATTCGTCTCCTATATATACATTTCCGCTCAAATCCACACAAATACCAGGCGGTGAATTTAGCATGGCTGCTGTAGCAAGTCCGCCATCGCCACTATATCCCGCAATACCCGTGCCTGCTATTGTAGTCACAATGCTCGTGGTAGGGTCTATTTTGCGAACCTTGCTGCCGTCAATAAAATAGATGGTTCCATATCTGTCTGAAGCAATACCGTTGATAGTAATGCTTGCTGCAGTGGCGGGAATCCCATCGGCGCCGGAGCTACCACCACCTGCATAGGTGCTGATGACTCCCATTGTGGAAACTTTACGAATTCTGTTGTTTCTATAATCAGTAAAATATATATTTCCAAGACCATCGGCACATATATTACCTACTGCCTCACCCATTTGCGCAGCAGTAGCAGGCCCGCCATCGCCGCTAAATCCGGAAGTTCCATTGCCCGCAATGGTATGAATGTATCCCGACTGGGCGAAACTTAAAAATGGAAGCAAACAAAAAAACAGTAGTATTTTTTTCATAAGAAACGGTAAAATCGTATAACTCGAAGGTATACAATAAAATCATTTAATAGAAATATGCCAAGTTATTTATTGGAAAATACTAGACACCAATCGGGAAGATTTTTTCAATATCTCATATACTACCTAATCAACAACCAATTGCAGCAAATCACTACTATTCGGGTTTTACATACCAGTCGCAGACAGGATTTATAATAGGAGAGGTGAAGAATGCGAGGAATTTAAATTCCAGTATTAGTGACACAATATAGTTTGCACTTATTAGCTTCGGCTAATAACAATGCACATCAAAATATGTGCTCTATAGTATATGTATCGTGAGGTGTATTATCGCTTTACCCCTTCTGTTTCAAAAGCAGTCAGGATCGAGCCTCCCCCTCACTTCTGTGGCTCTTCCGGCTTAGGCTCTTCCTTTTTCGGTTCTTCTTTCGTTGCTTCTTCTTTTTTTGGTTCGTCCTTAGCTTTTTCTTGTTCTTTTTCTGCTTTTATTTTATCGGCAAGTTCTTCTTCCGCTGCTTTTCTGTCTGCTTTAGCTTTTGCGGCAGCTTCTTTTTTCGCAGCGCGTTGTTCTTTTTCCGCAGCCTGGCGTTCTTTGCGGGCTTTATTTTTTTGTTTGGCTTCTTTCTTCTTATCGGATTTTTTGCCCTTCAGTTTAGATGGGTCTTCTTTTTTAGGGTTGAATTCCGTCTTTTTGTTCAGGTAGTGGTGTTCTTTATAGTCGCCATCGGGATAGTATCCTCTATGGTCGTCTGCATGGTATTTAGGCGCGCACGATGTTAGCCATAGCGCTATCAGTACAAATATGGAAAGAAGTTTCAGTTTTGCTTTCATGTTGTTAAGAAGTAGGGCAAAGATAAACCCCAATTGAATATTATTCTATTTTAATTCGCCGTTATGGTTTTGAGTCTACACTTATTGTTGTAGTTATTTTATCGCTGTCGGTGGTATAGTAGTATTCGGTAGTTTTTTCTTTAAAGCCATAAAGCTGAGATCGCCATCCTTCATTTTTATTGGCCGTTAGCTGTATGGTGTCATTAGCCGCAGCGATTGTCATTGCATTTACCGCTTCGGGCGGCATATGCCATAACTGGCGCATAGGCAGTTGCGCTGGTTTGTTAATAATTTGGTCGGTTATTTCCCATACCGGTATGCCTTTGCGTTTTATTACCGTTCTTTTGTGTTCAATACCGGCCTTAATATGTTTGAAGGCAATTATGGCTCCTTTAAAGGTAAAAGAGTCATTACTTTCGGTCAGTTCAGGCTGTAGGCATTCGGTCCAGTAATACCATATAAATCGCCCGCCCTTCAGCATTTGGTCGTGGTTGCCCAGCATTACGGTGTTGTGCGATGCTGTACCGCTGAAATAGCGAAATGTAGCGTCGTCGGTATTGTATTTATAGCTTCCGGCATCCACCAGCAGGTTTTCGCCTTTATACCAAACGTCCAGGTGCAGCCCATCGGCATGTTGTGGACGATCTCTATATGTGCCGCACTTGATAAATGTAAGCGTATGGGGCTCGCGCACCACATAATAGCCGCCTTTATCGAAGCTATGAGCCCCGTCTTGGGGTTGCCAGCCGCCATTGGATACAGCGGCAAGGCCATACCAACGTGCATCTTCCATATTGGTTGCCAGACCGGCATTCATACCCAGCGCTGCGGCAAGGGCTTGTAGCTGCGGTCGGTAATCGCGGTAATGGCCTTCGCTCAGTTTAAAAAACAATGCTCCATCATTGGCTCCGTAGTTGGGTAGCCAACCGTTTT